>NZ_JBXMTI010000048.1:0-95957 GCF_057083605.1 Candidatus Villigracilis sp.
ACACAGCGAAACGATTTACGGCCAAAATCTTGAATTGACTCGCTGTGTCCCTACTTTTCAGACAATTTCTCAGGCTTAATCCGTTCATGGTTATAATCGTCATGTGGAAACTACAACAACCGCTCCCCGCCTTTCGCGCAATTTAATATTATTTATAGCCCTGGGCATTCTGGTCATCGTTGCAGCCAGCATGATCCCTGCAGGATTCTTCACCTGGCTATGGGATCGTTTGAATGTCTTTGCCACCGTCTTTTTGGGCATCTTTGTAGAGGCGGTTCCATATCTTTTGCTGGGCACATTAGCATCTGGCTTGGTGGAAGTGTTCCTTGACCGTGACCAGATGAGCAGATGGATATCAGGCCGCCCTGTTGTGGCCGCAATCAGTGGTGCGTTTATGGGCATGGTCTTCCCTGTTTGCGAATGCGGAGTTGTGCCATTAACGCGCAGGCTCTTCCATAAAGGGCTTCCACTTTCGGCAGGCATCTCCTTTTTGCTGGCCGCGCCGGTCTTGAATCCAATTGTTATTCTCAGCACGGCGGCGGCCTTTGGCTGGGGACAGATGCTCGTGTGGCGGATCGGCCTCAGCTTGTTGATCGCTGTCGTAACCGGGATCATTTTCTCGGTCGAAAAAGATGCGGGGAATGTATTGCGCCCAGCCTTGTCACTTTCACATGAGCACGATCATGCCCACACAGAACCCAATGATTCTTTCATCGAAAAAATTCGCAAAGCCCTGTTGATCACTGCGGATGAATTTTTTGAAATGGGACGATATCTCGTGATGGGTGCTGTGCTTGCGGCGGCACTACAGACTTTCATCTCGCAATCGGTTTTGCTCACACTCGGCAGTGGACCTGTGCTCTCGGTCTTGATCATGCTTGGGCTGGCGGTTTTGCTTTCGATCTGCTCCACCGTAGATGCCTTCGTTGCGCTGGGGTTTGTGGGTACCTTCAGTTTTGGGTCGGTGCTTTCCTTCCTGGTCTTTGGGCCAATGGTGGATATCAAAAGCATACTGATGTATTCGCAGGTCTTCAAAAAACGTTCGTTACTTTATATTGTTGCCGTTCCATTTATGATGAGCCTGCTTGCGGGTTTGCTCTTCAACTATTTACTGCCATAGGAACAAACTAATGCCAAAAAGACTTTATCGTTCCTTTCAAGGATTGTTGTTGTTGGGGATGTGCATCTTCTTCGCCTCCAAAGCCGCCAACGGACAATTGACCTGGTACATCAACTCGCGTTTTATCCCGCTGACGATTTTCGGGATCATCTTCCTGGCTGTGCTGGCGCAAACCATCTTTACCGAGATCAAACGCTCACGTCAGCGTGCGGAAGATGACGAACACGATCATGACGACGCGCCCGCTCCGCTGAATTTATGGTTCATGCTTGTGCCGTTGCTGATCGGCGTACTCATTCCCGCGCGCCCATTGGATTCATCCGCGTTTGCCACCAAGGGATTCAACACCAACTCTCCTCTCGTCAGTGCAGATTCCTCGGCGCAGCTTTTTGAAACACACTCGGAAGAGCGTAATGTTTTGGATTGGATCAAACTCTTCAATTACGAAGACGATACTTCTCAATTCAATGGGCAAGAAGCATCCGTGATCGGTTTCGTTTATTTCGATGAGACCCTGGAAGAAGACCAATTCTTCGTCAGCCGCTTCGTGGTTTCATGCTGTTCGGCAGATGGCTTCGCAATTGCGATGCCAGCAAAATGGAATGACGCCGCCGCACTTGAGCAGGATTCATGGGTGTTGGTTAAAGGCACAATCGAAACCATCACACTCAACGATAAAGTGGCGCCAATGATCGTAGCTGAATCGGTTCAGCCTGTCTCCATCCCCAATCAGCCCTATCTCTTTCCATGAAAATACGCCTTACTCTGGATACCATTGCAATCGGTATCCTTATTTCTTTGGCGGCCATTGTCGGGCTGGTGATTCTGCTTGGGGCGCAGGCCGGGGTTCGGGTCACAGCAAGCCTGCCCGAGGGCGGTGTTCTGAGCGAGTCAAAGGGCAGCGTGATCGCCCCCTTTCAAACCATCAAATTGATTTTTTCCCAACCTGTGGATTTTGAGATGGCAACAACTGTTATTTCGATGGATCCAGTTTTGGAAGGATACCTTGAAGTTATAGACTCGCGCACCATACAGTTCGTTCCCATCCGACCCTTTGAACTGGATACCGTTTACAAGCTGACTCTCCACCCGGACGTTTTGACTGCCCAAGGGCACGAGCTAAAGAAAAGACACGAATGGCAGTTCACAGTCCGCAACCCGCTGGTGGCTTATCTATTAACGGATGCAAATCAAAGCAGTATCTGGGCCATGGATTTGAATGACAACTCACCGCAACGCCTGACCGATGAAGAAATAAAAGTCATTTCATTTGACGCGGCGCGCACCGGCGAATTTATTATCTTCACCACAACCAATTCACATGGCGGCGTTGACCTGTGGCAAGTCACCCGTACCGGGAACGATGAATCTCTATTGCTTGATTGCGGACGTGACCGTTGCACTACGCCGACCATCTCACCCAATGGATTGCACGTTGCTTATTCACGCGAAGCTGCGGGGCCTTCGCCTGACCTTCCCTTTGGCTCCCCGCGCATTTGGATATTGGATATACAAAGCGGACAAAACAACCCCGTCTACGAAGACCAACAAATTTTAGGATACAACCCATCCTGGTCACCTGATTCAAGCAAGCTTGCATCCTTCGATGGCCTCGCTGACCAGATCAACATGCTGGACTTGAAAGAGAACAAGCAATACGTTTTCCTATCCAACACAGGCGGACCCGTTACATGGTCACCTGATTCGAATCAAATTCTTTTCACCAACGTCGAACAAAAAGAAGACGGTTTGCGCACACAGGTTCGTCTCGCTGATCTTGCGCTTAACGAATCACAAACTCTGATCGGCACAAACGATGACCGTGATTATTCGTATTATTCCCTCGCCTGGTCATCCATTGAAGACAGGGCCATTCTCGGTTTTCGCGCAGGCGAAGATCAACCCTCGCAAATTCTGTGGCTCTTCGACCCCGCCATGCTCGAAGGCATCATCATCGCAAACCAAAAAGACTACACCTATAACTCCCCGCAATGGGATCCCTGGGGCAACTCAATCATTTTCCAGCAATTCAAATTACGCGGCGCCTTCAATCCTGAAATTGGTTTATGGCAAACAGGCTTCAACGAACCGCTCATCCTCACACAAGGCCTCATGCCGCATTGGCTTCCATAAGTAATGTCGTTGCGAGGATGGTGCTCTTCCCGACGAAGCAATCTCAACGCAATGACAGGTGTCGGAGTTTTTTTGAAAAATAATATTTACAAATTCGTTGTTTTTATTTTTATCTTTGCTTTTGTTTTCTTCCCAGCAAAGAAGGCCTTGGCCCATCCCGCCGATATTTATGCACACACGATCAACGTCACAATCTCTCAAACTGATTTGAAAATCGAATGGGTCGTAAAACCCGGGCCACTGCTGACGAATTTTTTGTGGAATGAAATGGACTCAGATCCGGATGGGACACTTAGTCCATCCGAAGTGGCGAAGTGGGGCAACGCTCGCGCCGCTCTGCTAACTGTCACGCTCGACGACAAGCCTTTGCCCCTGCTGATAGATTCTGCGCAACTGCCTGCAGACTTGCGGAGCTTTCAAGCGGGCGAGGAATATATCACCTTCAACTTATCCGCCGCCTGGCCGCAGGATACAAATAACGTCAGCCAGTTGATCCTCGAAAACGGGATGGAACCGAAAAAATCCATCAACTGGGTTTATCTCACTGCAACAGATGAGGCTGCCTTTCTCTTCCCAGCTCAGAAGAACCACGTCATCACCATCGACATCATTCAAGACCGCAATCTCATTTCCGATCAATCCAAGCTGTTAACCGCATGGGATAGCGGCACACCCTCCCTGCCATTTGGTCAGGAAAAAGATGTTGTCACCGAAACTGCCAAACAGGTTGTGCCCGAACTGGCTGAAAGGACTCCCCAGGAGATTCTGCTTGACCTTGTCCGCCAGGATGAATTTTCTATTGCATTCTACGCATTCGCACTGGTGATCGCACTTGCGTTGGGCGCACTCCACGCGCTGACTCCGGGGCACGGCAAAACTGTTGTCGCGGCCTATCTCGTCGGCTCGCGCGGCACCACGCTACATGCCATTGCTCTCGGCACAATTGTCACGTTGACTCACACTGGCTCGGTCTTTCTGCTTGGCGTTATCACCCTGGCGGCTTCGCAATATATCCTTCCGACAACCATCATTCCCTTGCTCGAAATTCTTTCAGGCCTGCTCATCCTTGGGCTGGGATTTTATTTATTGCGGCAGAGATTTTTAGATTGGCGCAACACCAAAGCTCAAGCTGCCGTCCCCGGCGGCGATATCAATCCTCAAAGAAAGATTTCGCTCACACCTACGTCAACCGGAAAAAAGATAACAGGCGGAATCAAAGTCCAATCACTGCCTGCCAACGCTCATCATCACGGTGATGGAAAGATGCATTCACACGAGATTCCTGAGGCCATCACCTGGCGCTCACTCGTCGCCCTCGGCATCAGCGGAGGGCTTGTCCCGTGCCCGGATGCGATTGCGATCTTACTGGTTGCGATTGCCATCAATCGCATCTTGCTTGGGCTGGCATTGATCATCTCATTCAGCCTCGGGCTGGCGGTTGTGTTAATCGTCATCGGCCTCTTGATGGTGAACAGCCGCCGCCTGTTTAACCGTATCAGCTTCCTGGATAGACTCGCGCCGATCATGCCAATTGTCAGTGCCGTGATCGTGCTCATCCTCGGCTTCGGGTTGACTTGGGGCGCAACTGTTCGGGCGAAGGATAATTTCAATTTTGCTGTATCAGCTCAAGGGTCAATTGATGAGGCGCAGGTTTTGTATCTGAGTGAAGATGAAAACGGAGTCAAGCAATTGTTCATCACAGACTATGAAAAGAACACGTCCCGCGCAATCACGCAGCCTGCTCAAAATGTTGTAGATTATGCAGTGTCGCCCGACCAAACGCGCGTAGTGTATGTCAACCAAACAGACGACTCTGAAAATGAGATCTGGCTGCTCGAACTTGAAAGCATGGAAAATAAAAAAATATCAGATTGCACAGATGCAGTTTGCTCTGGCATGGTTTGGTCACCGGATGGCAGCCGCGTAGTTTATGAACACCTCGGCCTGAACAACAATGCAAGCGGCTATCCCACTTTATGGTGGATCAACATCAGCACTGGCGAGGAGCAGGCTGTATTTCAAGAGTCGCAGTTATCTGGCGGAAACCCGCGCTGGTCGCCCAATGGCGAATGGCTGAGTTATGCCACACCGGAAGGTACGAGGCTGTATCATCTTGAAGATGGTGAAAGCCGTGTGATCGAAAATATTCTGGGAGCTGCGGCACTATGGTCGCCAGACAGTAAGTCCATTTTGCTGCGGGATGTTGTCATCAAGCACGATCAATTCCTGACGCAATTATTTTTATACGATGTTGGATCAGAAATGCTCGTAAACCTCGACCCAAATGACAGCGTGGAAAATATCCTTGCGGCCTGGTCGCCAACTGGTGAATATATTGCCGTTGTGCGGCGTGACCTTGCGATTCCGCGCGGCGATCAAATTTGGTTAATGCGTAGCGATGGCAGTGATGCTCATGCGATCACAAACACACCCGATGTTTTGCACAGCAGTTTGAACTGGTCGCCGGACGGAAAATATTTGCTTTATGATTTGTACTTGCTGGATGCGTTCCCGTTTGAGTCGCGTTTGCAGGTGATCGAGGTCAAATCAGGCGAGATCACAGACCTCGAGATAAAAGGCTTCAACCCGCAGTGGGTTTGGAAGTAGGAAGCATGGATAATAGAAATGATGAACCCAAATTCAATATCGGACGCGGACAAGCGCTGATGAACGCGGATACAAAAAAGAATCCGCGTATTCCGCGTTCATCAGCGTCCCCTCTTGCTCTTAAAAACAAACTCACCCACGAAAGATTAATTTCGGGGTGAGTCATGTTAATTCCTCTTTGACTCAACAGGTATTTTCGTATATAGTATGAAAATCAAAGAAGGGAGCTTTCAAATGGAACAACCACAACAACCGTTAGTAGCCACTGTTCAACCAAATGATCGGTCTTATCTTCTCGTCGCTCTTGCGCGTAATGCAAAGATCGGCGCAAACAATTTCCATTGGATCGCAGGGCTGTCCATCCTGAATTCATTTATTTCAGCCTTCGGAGGCGGGATAGCATTTATCATTGGGCTGGGGATAACCCAATTCACGGACGCCCTGGCTAGTCTTTTTGCTCAAGAAACTTCAGAAGGGGCGATGATATTCAAGGGCATCGGCCTGGTTTTGAGTATCATCATCTCAAGTGTCTTCGTCCTGTTTGGTTACTTTGCAGGCAAAGGACAACGCTGGGCATTTATCACCGGCATGGTGCTGTATGTGCTGGATGGGTTGCTGCTCCTGCTATTTCAAGATTGGATCGGCTTCTTCTTTCATTTGTATTTTCTATGGGGCTTATGGAAGGGCTTGCAGGCTTTGAATCAACTGCAAAAGCTAATGCCTGCTCAACCCGGTGCTGTCTCGGATTTCCCGCAGAACATCGGCATGTCTTGACAATTCATCAACCAAAGAGGCTCATCAAAGCGATGAGCCTCTTTTATTTAAACCCAGCTTGACTCCCCGCTTTTTTGTGTTTATACTTATTGAAAATGATTTTCATTACCAAAAAGAGTGATTATGTCTGCTGAACTTTGGCTCACCCAATTACAGGAAAATGGATACCGCATCACTGCCGCCCGCCGCGCTGTGGTGGAGACGGTGGAGAAATCCACACGTGCACTCACCCCGGTTGAAGTGTATGACCTGGGACGCAAGAAAAATAGCGCACTGGGATTGGTCACTGTCTACCGCACACTTGAGAAGCTGGAAGAACTGCACCTGATCCAACGCGTGCATCAGCCGATGGGTTGTCAGGCGTTCATCTCAACGGGTCTCGGCCATCAGCATCTTTTGCTCTGCCAAAATTGTGGTCAGGTGGCCTTCTTCGAAGGCGATGACCTGAACGCTTTGATCGGTTCGATAGCGCGTAAGACTGGTTACCAGATCAACGAACATTGGCTGCAGCTTTTTGGTTTGTGTGCGAACTGCCGTTAATATCGCCTCTTCGGGGCTAAGCCCCGAAGAGAACATAAAATTCCTCGCTACATGGCGAAGAACAAAAAAGGATTATGTGTGAAAAGGATTTTAGATTCCATTATTGTGACGATGACTCTCTCGGCTCTTTTCTTAACGGGTTGTGGGTCTGCCCCAAAAAGCAGTGACAACGCTTTGAGAGTTCTCACCTCCACCACCTTCCTGGCGGACATTGCTCAAAATGTGGCAGGCGACCAGGTGCAGGTGGAGTCGTTGCTGCCCATTGGCATAGATCCACATGCTTATCAAGCCACACCTTCGGATGTGGCGAAAATATCTGAAAGTAATTTGCTAATTATCAATGGCGTGGAGTATGAACAATTTATCGAACCGCTTCTGGAAAATGCGGGCGGCGAGAGAATTATTGTTGAAGCCACGGCTGGATTGGAACCACGTCCAGTGGAAGAAAATGCCGACGAAGCAGAATCAGGCGAAGCGTCCGAACATGAAGCGGGCGACCCACAGGGTGACCCTCATATGTGGCTGGACCCAAACCTCATCATCACTTATGTCGAAAACATCCGCGATGGGTTGATCGAAGCCGATCCCAATGGCGCGGAGATTTATAAAGCCAACGCGGATGCATACATTACACAGCTCAAAGATTTGGACGCGTGGATCGTAGAGCAGGTGAATAGCATCCCTGCCGAACGGCGCTTACTCGTGACCAATCACGAAGCGATGGGGTATTTCGCTGAGCGCTATGGGTTCAAGATTGTGGATACGATCATCCCAAGCCTGAGTTCTGAGGCAGGGACGTCAGCGCAGGAATTGGCGGCAGTGATCGATGAGATCAAAGCAACCGGCGTGCCTGCCATTTTCCTCGGCGAAGTGGAGAATGCAGACCTGGCGAATCAAATTGCAGAAGAGACAGGTGTGAAAGTTGTGGGTGATCTGTATCTTGAGTCACTCACCGATGGCGCGCCCGCAGCAACGTACATTGACATGATGAAGCATAATGTGACTCGCATTGTAGATGCGCTAAAGTAAGATTGAATGGAAACGGAAACGTCATGTAATTCGTAAATCGCAATTCGTAATTTGCGAATTCTAAATTTGCTGCTCAATCATCAATCAAAAATCGTAAATCTGAAATCGAAAAATCGTAAATTGAAATGACACATACACATCATCGACTTGAAGTTGAAAATGCCAGCATTGGTTATGGCGAAAAGACCGTCCTGCGCGACCTGAGTTTTCAGGTGCCACATGGCGCGCGCGTGGCAGTCGTCGGGCCGAATGGCGCGGGTAAATCCACTTTGTTTAAAGCCTTGGTTGGAATTCTGCCCTTGCAAAACGGACGCATTTTGATCCACGGTCAGTTGCTTGGTGCACACAAAGATTGCGTGGCGTACATCCCACAACGCGAAGATGTGGATTGGCGATTTCCAGTCACGGTTAACGATGTAGTGATGATGGGGCGCTTCGGTCAAATGGGGTGGTTGAACCGTCCATCAAAAACAGACAGGCAGGCCGTTCGCAAAAGCATGGAACAAATGGGCATTGCAGAACTAGGGGGGCGTTCCATCGGTCAACTCTCCGGTGGGCAGCAACAACGCGCTTTTCTGGCACGTGCCGTTGCGCAGGAACCGCACATCTTGCTAATGGATGAACCCTTCTCCAGCGTGGACATGACCACTCAGGAAGTGACGCTCAAACTGCTCGATGATCTGCAGAAACAGCAAGTGACAACGATTATTTCGACGCATGATCTTAATCTAGCCTCTTCACGCTTTGACCTTGTGCTCTTGTTGAATCATCGCTTGGTCGCATATGGGACGCCGCAGGAAGTATTTGTCAAAGAAAACCTGGCGCAGGCATTCGGCAATTCACTGCTTGTCATGGAAAATGGAATGATGCTGGTGGATGAATGCTGCCCGCCGGATGAGCAATTTACAATTCGCGATGTCGTAAATCCAAAATCGTAAATCAAATGAACTTTCTTTTTGAGCCTCTTACTTATCAATTCATGCAGCGCGGATTGCTCGCTTCGGTCATTGTCGGTGTGTTGTGCGCGGTGATGGGTACATATGTTGTCCTGCGCGGTATGGCCTTTCTTGGTGACGCAATGGCACATGCCATTTTGCCGGGTGTAGCTATTGCCTATATTTTCAAAGGTGATTTACTGATAGGTGCAGGAGTTGCTGCCGTGGTAGTTGCTCTCACTATTGGATTATTCAGCAAAGATGGCGCAGTTAAGGAAGATACCGCCATCGGCATCTTGTTTGCGGCGGCGCTATCGCTCGGCGTGGCATTGATCAGTTCCATGCAGACCTACGCAGTCGATCTCTCCCACATTTTATTTGGCAACGTACTCGGCGTTAGCTCATCCGATCTTTGGTTGATCGCAGGGTTAAGTTTTGCAATCCTTTTGACGGTGGGATTTTTCTACAAGCCATTCCTCGTCATTTCCTTTGACCCCGTTCTCGCCGCGACCTTACGCCTGCCAGCCGAACTACTGCGGAATCTAATGCTGGTGCTTTTGGCGCTTACAGTCGTTGTCTCGCTGCAAACAGTGGGGGTCAGCCTCGCGGCGGCCATGCTGGTTACACCCGCTGCAACAGCTTACCTGCTCACTCGCCGCTTATGGCCGATGATGCTGGTCTCGGCATTGATTGGTGCGCTGTCATCCATCATTGGGTTGTACTTAAGTTATTATCTCAATATTGTTTCAGGCTCATCCATAGTACTAACGGCTACCTTTTTCTTCCTGCTCGCGTTCTTGTGGAAACGAATGAAATCTGTATAATATTTTTATCGTTATCCATCCGTTTATGAACAGGAGATTTAAACATGACTATTATTGAAGCATCCATCAAAATCAACCAGCCCGTCGAAAAGGTTTTTGAATACATTACCAACCTTGAGAATATGAAAAAAATGAGCGAATACGTCACCGGTATCGAAGTGGACGGGCCGCTCAAACTGGGCACAAAATACAAAGTGACCACCACCAGCTTTGGCAAATCCAACACAACCACAAATGAGATCATTGCCTTTGAAAAGAACAAGATGCTTTCCACGAAGACCTATGCTCCCCCGCCTGCTTCCGACATGGTCAATACCACCATCCTTGAAAAAGACGGTTCCGGCACAAAGATGATCGCACAAATGGATGCCACACTGATGCCCGCAGGGATGCCCAGCATGCCCGGCATGGAAGATATGATGAAGAAGCAATTGATCACCGGTATTGAAACAACTCTCGCCTCCTATAAAAAAGCAATTGAAGGATAAGTTTTCGACAGTCTATTCACCCTCCCGCTGGGATCATTCGGCGGGAGGGTTTTTTGTTACAAAATGCAACAAGCGGTAGAATTCAGCCTATGCAAAACAAAAACATTAACTTCATAAAAGTTCTCTTCTTTCTTATTTTCCTCCTTTCTTCCTGCGCATCGCCTACATCGGATGTGCCCACTGAAACAGCGACCCTCGCAATTTCCCCCACTGAAATCGTCGCTGTCTCACCAACCGAATCGCCTGCGCCGACGAATACACCAGCCCCTGCACTTGCGCACGCACAATACACTCTGAATACTACGATTGACTATGACTCACATACAGTCAACGTGGAGGAGACTATTCTCTATCCGAACCTCACAGGCAATCAACTCAACACACTGGTGATTGCCATTGTCCCCAACCTCTGGCAGGATAGTTTCAGCTTAACCAGCATCGCCATTGATGGAACACCGACCACCACTTATTCCATTGCCGGCCAAAGACTCGACGTTGCTCTATCTTCTTTTTTGCCAGCAGGAAGTGTCATCCAAATTGATATTCAATACACGCTCTCACTTCCATTTGCGGAACAGGAAGACCCCAGCGTCTCACGTCCGCGTATTTATGGATATACCTCGCGCCAGATGAATCTCACCAATTGGTATCCCTTCGTTGTGCCAAATATCAATGGCGAATGGATATTGCATGAACCCTGGTATTACGGTGAACACCTTGTTTACGATGTTGCAGATTATGAAGTGAATGTCAAGTTTACAGACCCAGCCACCGCACCTATCGTCGCCGCGAGCGGAATCCCTGAACAGCAAACAGACTCCACGCTCTACACCATCACCTCCGCGCGGACTTTTGCACTGGCCGCCAGCCGTGAGTTCCAGGTTTCAACCACACAGGTTGGAGACATATCCATTTCAAGTTATTATTTTCCATTCAACGAAGCCGGCGGACAAGCCGCATTGCAAGCTGCAGCAGAATCAATACAAACCTTTGGTCAACGCTTTGGACCTTATCCACACAAAACACTGGCTATTGTGATGGGTGACTTCAACGATGGCATGGAATACTCCGCCTTTTTTTATCTCAGCAAGGATTTCTATAGTTTGTATGATGGCACGCCAGCAAACTATCTCACCTTTGTTGCCGCGCATGAAACCGCGCATCAATGGTGGTTCGAGCAGGTGGCGAATGACCAGGCCCTGCAACCCTGGGTGGATGAAGCCTTAGCCGCATATTCCGAACGCATCTATTACGAAAATCTCCATCCAGACCTTGTCACCTGGTGGTGGACTTATCGCATTGATTTTTATGAACCACAAGGCTTCGTGGATATTCCGATTTATGAAGGCCAGGGCTTTCGAACTTATACCAATGCGGCATATTTCCAGGGTGCACATTTTCTTGAAGACCTGCGCGCACGCATCGGTGATGAAGCCTTCTTTGCCTTCCTGCAAGATTATCTTGCACAAGGAAACGGCAGGATCGTCACCGCTGATGATTTCTTCCGCATCCTCAGCCAGCATACCACCACAGACTATTCCGACCTCGTGCGCCAATACTTTCAAAACATATATCAATGACCCATCATCACGCACTACGTATTATGTATTACGCAATATTGTTGGCGCTTCTTTCCTCCTGCGCATCTCCAACTCCCACCGCGGTTGTCTTCCCAACTTTCATCCTTGTTACACAAGACCCAAATGCATCGCCTACGCCCACGCCATTTCAGCCATTAGAACTGGAAGACACGCCACTGCCGACGTTCACACAAGTGACGCCGGTCACCGCGACGATTACTCCACCGCCAACGCTGACGTTTACGCCTCCTCCCTCGCCGATAGCTGATTCTGTTCCTCCAACCTCTCCTCCGCCTTCAAGCTCTTCGCGCACAAATTACATCCTGTATTCAACCTTGGATTTCGCAGGCAAGACAATTACAACCGACCAGACAATCCGCTATTACAACAATACAGGTATATCTCTTTCAGAGATCGTATTTTCCGTTCAGCCTAATCGATATACCAATGCATTCGTCCTCAATTCAATCGCGCAGGATGGCACAACTTTAACTTCATACACGCTCAATGGTCAGCGGATGAGCGTAAATCTATCCCAGCCGCTACAAGCTGGCTCTGCCACCACACTGACTCTAAACTTCAATCTTAACATCCCCGCCAAGCCATCGGATGGCGTCTTCGGCTATGACTTCAACCAGATCAACCTGGTGGACTGGTACCCCTTCATCGTGCCATATCAAGGCGGCTGGGTCCTGCACGATCTCATGCCCTGGGGCGAACATCTCGTTTATGATTCATCTGACGTTGAACTAAACATCAAAACCGACTCGGATGTCATCATAGCTGCAGGTGCAACGCCAGACCAAAACGGCGCATGGACGCGTTACCGCATGTATGGCGCGCGTACCTTTGCATTATCAGCCAGTAATGAATTTCTCGTTTCAGAATCAACTGTCCCCAAAGGGGATGGTATCGGGAATGTGGTGGTTCGATCATATTATTTCACTGGCTACAAAACTGGCGGAGAGGGCATCCTGACGTTGGGAACGCAGGCGATCGAAACTTTTTCAGCACAGTATGCCCCGTACCCGCATCAAACCATCGCCATTGTCCAGTCAGATATGCACGACGGCATGGAATATGACGGGGTGGTGTTCCTTGCCACAGATTTTTATGGTCAATACACTGGCAGCGCGCGCGGTAATCTCGCAACGATCGGTATACATGAGATCGCGCATCAATGGTGGTATGGGCTGGTGGGAAACGATCAGGCGCTTGAGCCCTGGCTGGATGAAGCGCTGGCACTCTACAGCGAAAGGATTTTTTATGAAAATAACTATCCCGCCAACATCAGTTGGTGGTGGCAATTCCGCGTGGATTATTTCAAGCCGAGTGGCTACGTGGATACCAGCATCTACAATGGCGGTTCATTCCGCTCCTATACAAACGCGGTCTATCTCAACGGTGCCTACTTCATGGATGATCTCCGCGAGCGGATGGGCTATGGGAATTTCTCGAAATTTTTGAAGGAATATGCAAGGCGTTATTCCTACGGTCACGCCACTTCTGCCGACTTCTTCGCCTTGATGCGCGAGACGGTCAATGTGGATATCAGTGATTTGCTGGAGAATTATTTTTATGGTTCTTATTAATGGTGGTTTCGACCCCGAAGGGGTAAAACGATTGTAGAGAATAAGATGGATACAATTTCCAATCCCGAAGGGATGTCAGAGGGTTCTTTCGCAACATTTGACATCCCTTCGGGGTTACACAAACATCATCACAGATCTATAACCATTTCACTCCTTTGGAGTTGTTCTGGATAACCTTATGAATCGACCCTACACATTCATCAATGTCGCCATGACGGCAGATGGAAAGATAGATACTATTGAACGTATCGGCTCTACCATTTCGTCTAAACGCGATAAGGAACGGGTGGATCAATTGCGTGCTGCGGCGGATGGAATCCTTGTCGGGGGGAAAACGCTGCTCGAAGAGCAACCCAAGCTGATAGTTAAATCTGAAGCGCTGCGTGAGGGTAGAGTCCGGCGCGGGCTTTCACCAAACCCCATTAAAGTGGGAGTGGCTACAGTTGCAGACATCCCGCTTGACTCAGATTTTATTAAGGTTGGTCCTGCACGGGTCGTAATATTTACAACACCACAAACATCTATAAGGCAGCTTGATAGTTTGCGCGGGCTGGGCGTCGATGTCTTTGTGGATGATTCACCACGCGTTGACCTGAATAAAATGATGATCATGTTAAAAAAAATTGGGGTGGATCATTTGATGGTGGAAGGCGGCGGGACAATTAATTTTGAACTGATGCGCCTGGGACTTGTGGATGAACTTACCATGTATATTGCGCCCATGATCTTTGGCGGCGCGAATGCTCCCACCCTCGCCGATGGGCTCGGTATAACGCGCGATGCGGCAATTGAGTTGAAATTGATCGATGTTGAAAAATGGGAAGACGGCGGGGTCTTCCTACGATATAAATTATGGTAGCTCAAATTGCCCTTGCGGGACTTCGCAATTTGACCCATGGAGGAAAACATGTCTGGATTTACGCACGAACAAATTGAATTATTACTTGATGAAGATTGCTGTCACGAATGTGAAGGATACGGTGAAGATAAAATTTGCGTACATATCGAAGCGATCGCAGAACTACCCACACGCTTTGGCGATTTTCACATCGTTGCTTTTTCAAATAACCGTGATGGCAAGGAACATGTCGCCATCCTCAAAGGCGAAGTGCTCGGTGCGGAGGATGTGCCGGTGCGTTTACATTCCGAATGTCTGACGGGTGATGTGATCGGCTCGCTACGCTGCGATTGCCGCGATCAACTGGAAGCCGCGTTAAAGAAAATCGGCGAGATGGAGACTGGTATTGTTCTGTACCTTCGCCAGGAGGGCCGCGGCATTGGCCTCACCAACAAGATCCGCGCCTACAGTTTGCAGGATGCAGGGCTTGATACGGTTGAAGCAAACCTTGCACTCGGCTTCCGTGATGATGAACGCGATTATGCCGTTGCCGCGCACATGCTTCATTCGCTTAAGGTTCAGTCCATTCGACTGATGACCAACAATCCGAAGAAGATCGACCAGCTTGCTCAGCATGGCGTGAAGATCAACGAACGTATTCCACACATTTTGCCAAGCAACGAACACAATCGTTTTTATCTCGAAACCAAAGCCGCCAAGTCCGGTCACATGATCGATTTTCGCGGCAAGGAACATTTACTCGAACAAATTGAGCCGGTTATCGTTGAAGGCATGGACGAAAGCAAAAACGAGACTGCAAATGATTAGAACTATTGTCATCACGGGTGCAACAGGCGTTCTCGGAAATCTTGTTGCAAAAACCTTTGCAGAGGCTGGCCACAACATTGCATTGCTTGATAGAGATCAGGCAAAATTGGAATCGCTGACTCAGGAACTTAACCTGCCACCAAACAGACTCTTCGCCCAAACCATTGACCTGCTCAATACGCAGGCGGTTCATGACTCAGCCAAAGCTGTTCTTTCCAAATTCGGCAGTGTCCACGCTTTATTCCATCTCGTCGGCGGCTGGACCGGTGGCAAGACCTTCGTAGAAACTGCACAATCCGATCTGGAATTTATGCTGAACCAGCACGTCCGCACCACCTTTAACTTATTTCAGGCATTTTCTAAATCCCTCTCCTTAAACGGGTGGGGGCGTGTGATCGTCATCTCTGCATCCACCGTAACGAATCCGCCGGGGAAATCCGGTGTGTACACTGCCACGAAAGCCGCACAGGAAAATATGGTGCTATCGCTGGCCGCAGAGCTTAAGCAATCAGGCGTTACTGCGAACGTCATCCAAGTAAAAGAGATAGATACAGAAAATAAGGGAACAGGCACCACTCCCGCTGAGATCGTTTCGGCCATGAATTATTTGTTTTCAGAAGATGCAAGTAAAGTGAACGGCGCAAGAATCCCGTTGTTTGGTTAAAAGCAAACCTCCGAGTTCTTTGAGAACTCGGAGGTTTTTGTTTTCTATCCAAATCTTTCCTCACGCCAGACATCTGCGCGGTTGTGATAACCCGCCTGTTCCCAGAAACCGCGCCTGTCACGGGTCATGAATTCCAAAGACCTGAGCCATTTGGCGCCCTTCCACAAATACGGGGTTTCAAGGTCTTCGCGCCCGGCGATGAATCCCACCATGCCTCGTAGCGGATAACCGTGATCGGGCGTGATCAGCTCGCCGTTGAAATGCGTAGCCAGGAGGAAGTTATCCTGCAAAACAACCGAAAGCGGCAAATTGACCGTGAAGCCATATTCCGCATGCTGCATGACATGTGTGGCACTTGGTTTAATCTTGATCAATCCATTCTCCACCATGGTCTTCACAGAAACGCCTTCCCAGGTGGTATCAAACTTGCTCCAGCGCGTTACACAGTGCAAGTCCATTTTTATGGATGTGCGCGGCAATTGATTGAATTCATCCCAACTCCAGCGTTTTTCCTCTTCCACCTCGCCCCATACGCGCAGGTCCCAGGTGGCGGCATCGAACATGGGCACGGGGCCGTAATGCAGGACGGGAAATTTTTGAGTCAACGATTGCCCGGGGGGAAGACGCCCCTCTGCACGAACGCGGTCCTCTTCCTTGCGGCGGTCCAAACCTTCAACTTGAAACATGGGTCACCTCACTAAACAAAATGGAATAATTTCAGCACTGACTAGACACCGGATGCCCAGGTAATGTTACTCGAAAAATATTACAGTTTCCTTAAGCAGGCTAAATTAAGTTGTGTCATGCTGAGGGCGCTCTTGGCCCGAAGCATCTCCTACATCATAAACGGAAACCCTCACCTGCACCGAACGCAAGTACGGTGTGTCCTTCGGGAGAGTGACACGTTTCTTTTTTTTTCAAGGTATCAGAAATGGCAGAAAAAAACTTTATTCAAATTACCTGGCTCCCGCGAAAGAAATTGCTCTTATAATAGACCAAATTTGACCAAGCTCCAGGAGAAACATGAAAAAGCCATCATTCAAACAGAAATTCCAATATTGGTTCGATAACTATATGTCACGCGGCACAGGTGCGCTGATCGTGGCATTATTCGTACTCTCTACATTGATCATATTCGTAATCGCGGCCGTGGTAAAGATCACCGGGAATGCTCCCAACAATGAAAGCCTGTTCGAATTGGCGTGGATGGGCCTTCTCCGAACCCTTGATTCGGGCACCATGGGCGGCGATACAGGCAGCGTATTCTTCCTGTTCATGATGCTGGTCGTTACTTTTGGGGGCATATTCGTTGTCAGCGCGTTGATCGGTATCATCAACAATGGTCTCGAGGATAAACTGGATGAGTTGCGCAAGGGCCGCTCAGCGGTATTGGAAAACGAGCATACTCTTATCCTTGGCTGGAGTCCTCAAGTCTTCACGGTCATCTCCGAGCTTGTTCTGGCAAATGAAAGCCGTAAAAGCGGAGCAGTCATCGTCGTATTGGCCGAGCAGGATAAGGTCGAGATGGAAGATGCGATCAAGGGACGGATAGAGGATACCAAGAATACCCGCGTCATCTGCCGCTCTGGAAGTCCCATCGATCTGAACGATCTTGAGATTGCCAGCCCACATACGGCCCGCTCGATCATCATCCTTTCTGAAGGCGCAGACCCTGATACGCATGTCATCAAATCTGTGCTGGCCATCACCAACAACCCCAACCGACATGACGAACCGTATCATATCGTGACGCAGATCCATGATGCCAAAAACATGGATGTGGTGAAAATGCTTGGCGCAAGAGACATTGTTCAACCGATCCTCACAACAGACTTGATCGCCCGTGTGGTGGCGCAAACTTCGCGCCAAAGCGGGCTCTCGATCGTTTACACTGAGTTGATGAATTTCGGCGGCGATGAAATTTATTTTAAACAGGAGCCCAACCTTTCGGGGAAAACCTTTGGCGAGGCATTGCTGGCTTTTGAAACTTCCACATTGATGGGTATTCGCAAGGCGGATGGCACGATCATGATGAGTCCATCCATGGACACGCGCATCCAATCTGGTGATCAGATCTTCACCATTGCCGAGGATGAGGACAAGATCGAACTTTCAGGACTCTCCCGCATCCCGCTTGACGAAAGCCTGATCGTGCGCAATGGAAAAGCATCCAAGCCGAAGCCTGAACGTGCACTCATCCTGGGTTGGAATCGCTCCGGTGCAACCATCATCCGCGAGTTGGATAACTACGTTGCCAAAGGCTCTCAGTTGACCGTCGTCTCACACATGTATGATCTTGAGAAACAGATCCGCCCTGAAAATAAAAAGGTCACCAACCAAAAACTGACCGTGCTGGAAGGCGACATCCGCGACCGCACCCTGCTCGAAAAACTCGAAGTCACAGAGTATGACCATGTCATCGTGCTGGCATACAGCCACCTCGAGCCGCAGGAAGCGGATGCGATCACGCTGGTCACACTGCTGCACCTGCGCGATATCGCCGAACGCGATGAAACCCCGTTCTCCATCATCAGTGAAATGCTCGACCTGCGCAATCGCGAACTGGCCGAAGCCGCCAAGGTAGATGACTTCATCGTCAGCGAACATCTCATCAGCTTGATGATGGCGCAGCTCTCCGAGAATGCCGAGCTCATGGGTGTCTTCGCCGATATCTTCGACCCTGAGGGCGCGGAGATCTATCTCAAACCGATCGGTGATTATGTTGTCATCGGGCAGCCCATCAATTTTTATACCGTCACCGAAGCCGCTCGAAGGCGCGGCGAAACTGCCATTGGTTATCGTTTGATGAGCCAAAGCCAGAATGCTGAAAAAGCCTACGGCGTGCGCACCAACCCAAAGAAATCCGAGAAAGTCATATTCGCCGCGGAAGATAAATTGATTGTGATCGCGGAAGGTTAATTGTCATCAAATGTCATTGCGAGGGCGGTGGTGTTACGCCCGAAGCAATCTCCTCGCCGAGTCGGAGATTGCTTCGCCGCCAAACTGCGGCGGCTCGCAACGACATTATTTTTTTAATCCCACAACTTCAATTCCATTTTTTGTTAAAGTCTCGCGCAATAGCTTCGCATTCTCTATGGCGTGCGGGTTGTCTCCATGCAGGCACAGGGTTTCCACGCGCACAATTTTTTCCCCAAACAAAATCCCCTCTTTGATCAACTTCAACGCATTCTTCGCCACTTCTTCAGGCGACTCGATCACCGCGCCCGGTTTACTACGTGACATTAACGTCCCATCAGGATTGTATGCCCGATCAGGGAAGCCTTCGCCTGCGACTTTAATCCCCGCCTGGACTCCCGCTTCACACAACTCCGAGCCTGCCAGCCCCACCAAAATCAAATCCACGCTGACTCTTTTTATTGCCCGTGCAATTGCATCCGCCAACATGCGATTCTTTGCGGCCTGATTATATAAAGCTCCATGCGGTTTGACGTGAGTCAGCGCAACGCCTTCCTCTTTCGCGATCTCTGCCAATATGCTGATCTGCTCGAAGACAATTGCTTCGGCTTTCTCGGCTGAAACATCCATTTCGAGCCTGCCAAAGTTTTTCCTGTCATTCCAGCTCGGATGTGTCCCGATGTTCACTCCATGTTGTTTGGCGAGTTTCACCGTGGCCCGCATCACATTTTCATCCCCAGCGTGGAATCCACACGCAATATTTGCGGATGTGATGTATGGCATGATAGCTTCATCATTGCCAGCTTCTTCACCTAAATCGCAGTTTAAATCTATTTTCATATTTCTCCAAGCAACGGAGTGCAAAGTCTCCTGACTTTGGCGGCAAAATCGGGAGACTTTGCACTCCGGCTAAAAATCCAAAATAATTTTATCCCTGTGGGGTTTTGAATACTTTGTTGTTCAACCCTTGCAATTTCTCTTGCGCTTCCTCAACTGAAGTTTCTCGAAATTTGATCTTGCTATTCCCTGATTCGCATTGAGCTAGCAAAGGCAGGTCCGCGCGGATGACGTTGGCGATTTTTGGATAACCGCCCGTTGTGGGAGAGTCTGCCATCATCACAATGGGCTGCCCATTGGCAGGGACTTGAACACTGCCCATCGTCATTCCTTCCGAGATCAAATCTGCACTTCCAGCGTGAGAAATTGGGGCTCCCTCCAATCGGTAGCCCATGCGGTCAAAGGAACTGCTCAAAGTGTATTCACTGCCATAAAAAGTTTTGATGCCATCTTCTGTAAACCGATCTTGCTGCGGGCCTGCGATCACATCAATCACAGGAGATTGACTGTAATTCATATACTTTCCGACAGGAAAGTCTCGTGCTGCGAGTTTGCTTAATTCACCGGTGGATTTCCTTGCTTCCAAAATATCTCCCGCACGAACGGCAGACCCAAGTCCGCCGCGTAAATATGTAGATTTTGAACCCAAAATAGATTGCGTTTCAAATCCGCCAGAGATTGCGAGATAAGCCCAATTGCCGCCAGTGATTTTCTTTACCTGCACGCGCCAGCCTACACGTACATAAAATGAAGTCCATAATGGGAATGTCCAGAGGTAGTTTACAACTTCATATCCCGCACCAGTGAGGGCAAGCACGCAATCGCGTTTGGCGCGAAACATGGCTTCGCCTAAACCGATTTCAATCACAACTGCATCTGGCGAATTGTTTATCAGGGAATTTGCAGCGTGATGCGCGAACCAGTCCATTGGGCCTGAGACGGGTACGCCATAGCTTTGCCATCCGCGCCTGCCTGAATCTTGGAAGGTGACAAGGCCCGAAACGTCCAGAACTTCGAGCATGGTTATTCTTCAAACAGCAAGCTGTTTGACTCCAGAGGGGTGAACTTCACTACATCGCCTGGCGAAAATAGGAAAGGCGTTTCGCTGGTTGGGTCAAATAGTTTAAGAGGAGTCCAGCCGATGAGATGCCAGCCGCCTGGTGAATCAAGCGGGTAGATTCCTGTCTGTGAGCCAGCGATGGCGACTGAGCCTGCTTTTACATGTGTGCGCGGTGTTTCGAGACGCGGCATGATAAGCCGTTCATCAAGCGTGCCCATGTAAGGAAAGCCTGGCGTGAAGCCCATCATGTACACAATGTATTCACGCTCGCTGTGGATGCGAATCATGTCAGCGGGGGAGATGCCTTTCGAGATTGCGACAGTTTCCAGGTCCGGGCCTGAGGCGCCGCCGTATCTTACTGGGACCTCGAGCCTGCGAGGCATCCGATGAAAGGAATCATCCAACTGAGTCATTTTATCCCGCACCCAGTGGGTGACTTGATTGAATGTCAGAGTACGAGGATCATAGTGAATTAATAATGTTGAATAAGCAGGAACAGTTTCGAGAATGCCGTGGATGCGATTTTGCAAAAGTGCGTTGAGCGCGTGCACACGTTGATTAAGTGGGAGGCTGATTTCATCCCCAAGTTCAACAAGCAAAGCAGAATCGCCAAGCGGTTTGAGCATGGTTACATGAGTTCGAAAATCGAGATCGATTCGATGTGATAGGTCTGAGGGAAGAGGTCGAAGGGAGTTACTTCTGCTAAACGATAGCCGCCATTGATGAACCTTGCCGCATCTCGCGCCAGTGTGGATGGGTCACATGAAACATAGACAATCACTTGAGGCTTGATCTTGAGGATGGCATCGAGGGCATGTTTTTCGATCCCTGCGCGAGGAGGGTCCACAATCAAGTGAGTCGGCAGGTTGATTTGTGAGGCGAGAATTGGGAGAATTTTTTCTACCATCCCTTCATATAATTCCACATTGTCGAATTCGTCGAGGTTGATTCCGAAGTCTTCACAAGCGGAGGAAGATGATTCAATACCGATGACCTTTGCGTATTTGGGTGTAAGGAATTTACTGAATAGGCCAACACCGCAGTAAGCGTCAAGTAAAGTAGTAGACAGGGAAACAGGTAGACAGGCAAGAACGTGCTCGACCATTTTTTCTGCCATTTTTGTGTTGACTTGAAAGAACGAAGCAGCAGAAACTCGAAATTCTTTATCGAGAATCTTAATAAATAAATGATCCTGCCCCACGATGACGACAGGATGATTTTCATAAACATGCACAACCGAGATGTCTGCTTCAATTTCGATCTCAGGGGTTTCTTCTGTTTCAGATTCAAGCATGAGCATTAATTCATAGTCCTGCCCAGAGCGCAGGGATACACGTTCGAGATTCATTTTTGATTCAAACTGCAATTCAGGCCAAAAATCATCGATGTTATTTTCAGGCAGGTGACATTCTTCTATGGCAAAGACGGAGTTTCCCTTTGAATTTACAAAACCGAGTTTTCCACCCTCGGTGAGATGAAACTGCATGTGGTTGCGATAATTCCATTCAAGTGGAGAGGCAACCATCGGTTGGACAGGCGGATTTTCGATCTTGCCGATGCGCTGTAACTGATCGCGCAGGATCCCTGTTTTCGCTTCCAATTGTTTTTCGTAAGATAGGTTTTGGTAATGACATCCACCGCAGCCCCTCACCCTTGGCCCCTCTCCCCGAAGGAGAAGGGAAAAGAAATGTTTGCATTTGGGTTCAATTCGATCTGGAGATGCCTTTAATATCTCAAGCAATTCCCCGCGTGCGAAGCTTTGTTTTTCCTGAGTCAAACGCACCTTTACCAACTCACCCTGCAAGCCAAATGGCACAAAGACTGCACGGCCATCGGGAAGACGTCCCATAGTGTCACCGCCATAGGTGAATTTTTCGAGGGTGATTTCGTATTCAGATTTAGGCATGATTGTGGGAAAGTTTTACCACAAAGAGTCACAAAGAAGCAAAAAGGAGAAAGAATTCACTTTCATGTTCTGTATTATAACGACAAAAAGAGGAAAGATCATTGAACGATCTTTCCTCTTCCATCTTTCTTTCAGGTTCTCTTATTTCAAAAAGAACGAAAGCACCACAAGCACGATGATGAAAAAGCCTGCGAGTGAACCAATACGCTTAAGGTCTTTCTTTATCATGCTGTAATCGGGGTTGAACTCGAACTTTTGCGAAGGATTACTCCCTACTGATACTGATGATGCGGGGCGTTTATTTTTCTTAGCCATTTTTTCTCCTTTCATTTAGTCATCATGCAAGCATGCTCAGAGATTGTATCAGGCGATAGAGCGTCGCCCTCACAATGACTTCGTCAATTTTGTAATCGCGCGAAGACAATGATGCGCTGATCGTTGACAAGATATGGGTAGCACGAAATAAGTGTCACTGTCGGCGAACCAGTGGATGCCATCACTTCCACCGCAGTGGGCTCAACCAAAACTGTGCGGTCTACAATGTAAACAAATTGCCGCTGTTGTGTGTAGATGATGACCTGGTCACCGGGGGTGAGCCTATCCAAATAGCGGAAGATTTCACCATAGACATCATTATGCGCCGAGAGCACTACGTTTCCATCGTGACCTGGGTCCGGGGAGCCGATATATTTGCCGACTCCCTTCTTGAGCTGTTCCCACCCATCGCCCTGGACAACAGGCGCATCCACATTTATAGCAGGGATTTGTATGCGGACTGCCTGATCTGGCGCAGGGGTTGGGATGGGAATGTTCGCCAGCGACTGCACCATCGGCAAAAGATGTGATGGGATCTCCGCTTCGTTGGGCCGTGTGTTGCCTTGCGCATCTGGAGGTGTGTGACCTGAAGGCAATACCACTGCCATTACCAAAGGTGTCGGTGTGACGGTCTCTGGATTGAGCGCGGCGACAACTTCGTTGTTAAGTGTGCGGAGCAAGCCAAGCCCATTGAGGAGGACAACCACCAATCCGATCACCGCGAGAACTTCCACACCCAGCAGGATGCGATCCATAAACTTGCGGCGAGGGCTGGCAGGTGCAGGCTCGGGCGTAGATTCGTTCACTTCCGCTGTATCAACTACGGGCGCGGAAAGAGGCGTATCATAGTCGGGCATATCTGGGGCAACGGATACGACACGTCCTGTGCGGCGGTAATGTTCCAATCTATCCTTGCGTGCGCCGCGCCGTTTCTCCACCAACAAGCGTCGGAGTTCTTCCACGGATAGGTCTTCGGGCGCTTTTCTACGGGCCATAGCGAAGCGATTATACCGCAAGGAATGGGGATGGGAATTTCATGTAAGAGAGGTCGATCTCATTTGGTCTTGATAATACAATTTTGTTCAGGCTTGATTTCGATATTGATCTCAGGTAAAATATAGAACATCCGTTCTTTTAGTGGTTTTGACCATTCTGGTCATGAGGAACATATGAAGACAAAGCTTATCGATGAAATTCAAACCAACCTGCAAGAGACGCGAGCCAACCTGCTCCATTGGGTGGAAGCTGCGCCCAGGGAAGAACTACAGACTCGCCTCGGTCCGCAAGATGATGAGACCTGCGTTGAAGAACATTTGCATGTAATTGACGAATCGCTTGAGAAGATCAAGGAAGGGACATTCGGGGTTTGCATGATCTGTCATGAAGCGGTGGAAACTCAACTCCTGCAAATGGATTACACAGCCGCAGTCTGCCTGGGCCACTATACTGAGGCGGAACTTCGCCAGCTTGAAAGCGAATTGGAAATGTCTCAGGTTGTTCAGCGCGGCCTGCTGCCTAAAGAAGTCCCACTCATTCAAGGCATGAATATTGCCGCCTTTAGCCGCCCGGCCCAGATCGTGGGCGGTGACTATTTTGATTTCGTTGATTTCAAAGATGGGACTCATGGCATTGTAATGGCTGATGTGAGCGGACACGGCGTTGCCGCTGGAATGTTCATGAGCAGCCTGCAAACTGCCTTCCAGACTTTAGTACCTGAGACAGATTCTCCACTGGCGGTACTGGAACGCATCAACCGTCTTTACATCCATAACATCAATTTCACAACGTTTGTAACGACCTTTCTAGCAAAATACGATCCACAGACTCAGATCATGAGTTACGCCAACGCTGGGCACAATTCTGCTTATTTGTATCGCATGGCTACCAATGAAGAACTCTGGCTGCGCCCCACAGGCCCGGCCATCGGCTTGGTGGAAAAGTTTGCCATCTACAAAGAGGATGTACAACTGGAGCCAGGTGATATTCTTCTGCTTTATACAGATGGCATTACCGAAGCTGCAAATCATCAGGGCAGGCTTTGGGGTGAGGACAGGCTGGCAGATATTATTCGCCAGAACGTGGACCTTACCGCTGAACAATTGATCCAAAAGATCCTGAAAGCCTTGAAGGAACATACGGACGGCAGTCGGCTGGTAGATGATGTGACGTTGGTGGTGTCTAAATTGACGCTGTAAAAATTTGTATTGCAGAATCTGCCTACCCTCGGTATAATGTCAATCCTTCGGGCGGGTAGCTCAGTTGGTTAGAGCACTGCGTTGACATCGCAGAGGTCGTAGGTTCGAGCCCTATTCCGCCCACAAGGTCAGTAACTAGTAATTAGTGACCAGTAATCAGTAAAACGTGTTGACCAAGACGAGTAGGTGATATTTGTTCTGACAGAGAGAAGAAGCCTTGGGTTGAGAGCCTCTTCCAGAAAGAATCACTGAAAACCACTTGCGAGCGTGAAGCGGAAAACTTTCAGCAATTGGCTGTCAGCGAGTAAGTTGAACGGGTGGCTCCGTTAGAGGCCTAAGAGATACTTCAAAGTGTGGTTTCGATAAGGCGGAAAATCGCCGCCTACTCAACCACCAGAGGAAGTAAATCGGGTGGAACCGCGTGAGATCAAACTCTCGCCCCGTTGTGGGTGAGAGTTTTTTGTTTAAGGAGGTCGCTATGACTGAAGACAGCACTACCTTCACTCAAAAGCGCCTCGGAGGTTTGTGACTGCTTTTCTCCGAGACGCGAACATGTCCACGAAGCAGAAGCAAACCAAACGTTAAGAAAGGAAGCGAAAATGTCACAACAAATGCAGGAAAGATATGAAGATTCATATTTGTATAAGATCCGTCACTCGACGGCACATGTCATGGCACAAGCCGTGTTGGAAATGTTCCCTGATGGCAAAGTGACGATTGGTCCGCCTGTCGAAAATGGGTTTTATTATGACTTTGACCTGCCGCGCAACCTCACGCCCGAAGACCTGGAACAGATCGAAAAGCGCATGAGGCAAATTGTGCAGGGCAAACACGAGTTTAAGAAGAGAGTCGTTTCGGCGGAGGAGGCGAAGAAGATCTTTGCAGACCAGCCATATAAGCTGGAATTGATCGATGGCCTCGAAAAAGGTGAACTCGACGAATATGGCAATCCGCTTAAAGAGAAGCCAGAGATTTCGATCTACCAGCAGGATACGTTCACGGATTTGTGCCGCGGGCCACATGTGCAGAACACGAAAGAGATCAAACAAGATGCCTTCAAACTGATGTCGATTGCGGGTGCGTATTGGCGCGGCGACGAGAACAACAAAATGCTGCAACGCATCTATGGAACGGCCTGGGAAAACAAAGACCAGCTAAAGGATTACCTCCATCAACTGGAGGAAGCCAAGAAGCGCGACCATCGCAAGCTGGGCAGGGAGCTGGAAATCTTCATGTTTGATGATGAGGTCGGTCCCGGCCTGCCGCTCTGGCTGCCCAACGGCGGTGTGATGATCGAAGAGTTGGAAAAGCTGGCCAAGGAGATGGAAGATAAGGCTGGCTATGTGCGGGTGAAGACGCCACATCTTACGAAGGAAGACCTCTTCATTCGCTCGGGCCATTTGCCTTATTATGCCGAGAGCATGTATCCGCCGATGGAATTGGAAGGCGTGAAGTATTACGTCAAACCGATGAACTGCCCGATGCACCATAAGATCTTCGGGTCGAAGAGCCGCTCCTATCGTGACCTGCCCGTACGCCTGGCGGAATATGGCACGTGCTACCGTTACGAAAAGTCCGGTGAATTGATCGGCCTGCAGCGCGTGCGTTCCATGCAAATGAATGACGCACACATTTACTGTTCCGAAGAATTATTCGAGCAGGAATTTCTGGCTGTAGTTGACCTGTACGTCAATTACTTCAAGCTATTTGGCATCGAGAAGTACGTGATGCGCCTGTCTTTGCACAGCAAGCAGGGACTTGGCAAGAAGTACGTTGATAATGAGCCCCTATGGATCAAGACGGAAGACATGGTACGCCGCGCAATGATCAATGGCGGTGTGCCGTTCGTAGAAGCACAGGATGAAGCCGCGTTCTACGGCCCTAAAATTGATGTGCAAATCTGGTCTGTGATCGGACGTGAATTCTCGCTGGCCACGAATCAAGTGGATTTCGCCGTACCAGCAAAATTTGATCTGAAGTTCACGAATAAAGAAGGCCAGGATGAAATTCCGCTCTGCATTCATCGAGCTCCATTGGGCACGCACGAGCGCATGATCGGCTTCCTGATCGAACATTATGCGGGCAATTTCCCCGTCTGGCTTTCACCTGAGCAGGTACGCGTAATATCGATTACGGACGCTCAAAATGAGTATGCGGAAAAGATCGCGAAACAATTGCGCGAGAATGGAATCCGAGCGCATTCGGATCTGAGCGCTTCCCGCATGAACGCCAAGATCAGACAGGCCCAGTTGATGAAAGTGCCATACATGATAGTGGTCGGTGATAACGAAATGCAGGCGGAGCAAGTGTCGCTGCGCGTGAGGGATGGCAGTCAGCAGAATAACATTTCGCTGGATGAGTTTGTTGCAGGAGTGAAGGATAAGATTTCAAGGCGAGCAAGCGAGTTATAGTGACTGACCATGGACAATAATAAAACTGGAGAACCTTTTGGTTCTCCAGTTTTATTATTAGTTTTCTTGCAAATGTCAACAAAAACTTATTGCTTCAAGCGGCATCTCGCCGCCGGGGACGGTGACGAGAGCACTTGATAAGTCAAATGTAGGGATGCAGCGAGTCAGTTAATGATTTCGACATGGAATCGTCTCGCTGTGTCCCTACGGAGGATAAACTCACTTATGCAATTGGCGCAGAATAAATAATGATGATCCTTGAATCACCAGAGCAGTCAGGGTTGAGGTTCCAAAGGCAACAGCTAAGGATGTATTTTCAATCAACAAACCCAAGACAAGATAAAAACCTGCAAATGCGAATAAGCCAAAGGTGAGACCGCGCAAGACATTGATCGCGCCATCATGTCCCTGCTGGCGTTGGGCAAAGATAGCGAGAATGCCTGCAAAGAGAGGAAAAGTAGTCAGCAAACCCGTCAGGCGCGGGCCGATTATAGGTGCGATGCCTGTCACAAACAAAATAAAACTGGTTCCCACCAGAATGCGCACGGGGATGTCCCATTGGTTTAGGGTTGATACTGCAATTTGCTCTGCTTCCTGCTTGGGCATCAACCAGACACCCAGTGAAATCGTAATCAGAACCCAAACAAAAAGAGGAAATAGGGACATCGTCAAATTTTGCAACATGATAGTCATCAGCGCAAATGTCGTCATGCTCCCCAAGGTTGTAATACGCCAGTCAAATTTTTTTGCAAGCCAGGCGTGTGTGAGGCAGAATGCTATCAGTGAAAACCCTCCGCTTAACGTGCCACGTATGGCATTCGCTGCGAAAGGAATATCATGGCTGATGGCAAGGAAGAAAATCACCGGGCCTGATGTGAGTGGCAGGCCAACGATCCAGCCGCTGACGGCAGGCCCCCAGCGACGCCCGGCCAAGCTGGCAGTGCCGATGATGATCGGCGCGAGAATCAATTTTAGGGCGAGAATATTCATTTGATTTCTGTGATGATCGTCCGCCTGGCGCCTGCAGAAATCAATGCATCCGCCACGGACTCCGCCCTGGCCTGCTCGGTCAACGCGATCATATTGCCTCCCCGTCCGCCGCCGCTGAGTTTTGCGCCCATTGCTCCAGCATCCCGCGCAGCGATCACAAGTTTATCCAATTCGGGAGAGGACACTGTTAGGTCCTGTAAAAGTGAATGGTTGTGGTCCATGAGTTCGCCCAGCAATTCGGGCTTTCCACTTTCGATGGAACGCCGTGCGATCAAAGAGACCTGCGCAATTTCATTGAAAATATTTTCGAAATGGTTTGTGTTTCTCAACCATAATCGGCGCACATCACCAACAGACTCTTTTGTCAACGCGGGGATGCCAGTATCGCCAATGACGATGGTGAAAGGCTTGCCTGTTTTGAGAGTCTCGATCGGCTGACCTTTGATAAAGTAAACGGGCATGTTATAGGTGATGACAGTATTATCGATCCCCGAGGGTGTTCCATGATGAAGCTTTTCAATTTCATAGGCGAGCGTGTTCACTTCATCATCTGAAAGAGAATGTGAGAAGAAAGATGAAAGGGAGCGTATTAAAGCAACCGATACTGCTGCGCCGGAGCCAAGTCCAGATGCGACGGGGATGGTGGATGAGATGTTGATTTCGACCCCCGTCTGTCCCCCCATCTTCTCTTCGAGAAAATGGGGGGAAGAAAAGGGGGGTGAAAAAAGTTTGAGAATAACCGAAGCAATTGGATGGTCAGAGGGAAGCGAGGTCAGTACGGCGTGCAGGTCAATGACTGGAGCGTGAATCCAAATCCCAGAGCAGGATGAGTCCAGGACTTCAACATCCGCATGGACTTGTGTAACGGGAACAGCCAGCGCAGGGCGGCTGTATACCACTGCATGTTCGCCGAAGAGGATGACCTTGCCGGGCGCAGATGATTTCACGAGAGATAAAAGATCGCCAGAACGGCTGCTCCCCAAAGGATCATTGCAATTTGAAACGGGCGGTCAGACAATAAAACTTCTTCGGGCGCGCCGCCAGCGTGCTTGACTTCGATGAGATATAAATAACGAAAGATGGTGTACACCACAAATGGGATGGTGAGCATCATGCTGTGATTTTCAGGGACGTTGGGCGCGGAGAATGTATACAGTGAATAAGCCACAATGGTAGTGCCTGAAACGATCATGATGTATTGATCGAGCAGAGGCAGTGTATAACCATCCAACACTTTGCGGTGTGAACCTGCGCCATGCGCAAGCAATGCTATCTCTGCGCGTCGTTTGCCAAAACCGAGGAAGAGGGAAAGCAAAGTCATCACCACGTAAAGCCAGGGGGAGAATCTTTCAACAGCTATCAATGTAACGCCCGCATGGACTCGCAAAACAAATCCTGCGGCAATGACTAAAACATCCACAATTGGGATGTGTTTCAGCCATTTTGAATACGCCATATTAAGCAAAAAGTAAATAAGGATAACACCCGCAAAATCTGCCGCCAGAAAATATGCGACTACAACCGTGAGTAGCACCAATGCAATACCTGCAATCCATGCCGCAGTGACCGAAAGCTTCCCTGATGCTATCGGGCGGTTCTTCTTTTCGGGATGCTGACGGTCGGCTTCCACATCGGCAAGATCGTTGAAGATATAAACACTGGAGGAGATCAGGCAGAACAACGCAAAACCTGCAATCGTCCGCAATAGTGAATCGACATTGAGGAGTTGTTTATCAAAGACGAGCGCGGCGAAAATGAAAACATTCTTCGTCCATTGGCGCGGGCGCATGGTTTTTATTAAGGCAGTTAACATGGGGTTATTTTACCTGTATTTGGCGTAAGTGCTATTCTTCAGAATCACTAATATAGAAAGCATAGATAAATTGTTTTTGTAGGGTTCTTGAATACGAGAAACCGAGAACTTTTAATCTAATATATGTATATAATTGCATCATCTTTTCAATTGCGATCAACATATCTGCAGGAATAATCTATGACAATGGACACTTATGATGCAATCATTATCGAGACTGGGTGAGCGGGGCTGAAGCCGCCCGCCCGCGTTGGTAAGTTGCCGTTCTATGAGCCTGAATAGAAGAAAAAAATAACCTATGATGAACAAAGATAAACAAAGATGATTAACCGCAAAGAGCGCCAAGAACGCAAAGATTTAAAAGGTTTTTCTTGGCGACCTTGGCGTGCTTCGCGGTTCAAGAAAGAATCCCTGTTTATCTCCGTGTATCTTTGGTGAATTCAAAGGAATTATTTATGACAGCAAATCAATACGACGCGATCATTATTGGTGGTGGGCACAATGGACTTGTCGCCGCAGCCTATTTGGCAAGAGCTGGCAAGAAAGTTGTTGTGCTGGAACGCAGACATATCGTCGGCGGGGCGGCGGTGACGGAGGAAATTTTCCCTGGGTTCAAATTCACTGAATTTTCGTATGTGGTCAGTTTGTTGCGCCCAGAGATTATCCGCGATTTGGAATTGCCGAAGCATGGATTAAAGATTCTGCCATTGCCTAGCACATTTACACCAATGGAAAACGGAGATTATCTCGCCGCGTGGGACGATCATGACTTGACGCGTCGCGAGTTGTATCGTCATTCCCCAAAAGATGCAGAAGCATATGACGAATATGCGCGTGTGATGGCTCGTGCGGCGAAGGCGATCAAGCCCATCATCAATTTGATTCCGCCTGACCCAACCTCTTTGAGCCTGCGTGACATGCTCGGCTTGCTTAAGGTCGGTCAATATGCGGCGAGTCTCAAAGAAAAAGAATTGTATACAATTGCAAAGCTCGCCACGCAATCATCTGCAGATTTGCTCGAAGAGTGGTTCGAGACCGACGCGTTGAAAGGCACCAAAGCGGCAAGCGGAATCATCGGCACGTTTCTCGGTCCGCGCTCGCCTGGGACGGCGTACGTGTTACTGCATCACTACATGGGTGAGATCGACGGCGCGTTCCGCGCCTGGGGTTTTGCCAAGAACGGCTCTGGCGGAGTCAGCGACTCGATCCTTAACGCGGCGCAAGCGCTCGGGGTGGAGATCAGAGTCAACGCAAGCGTGAAGCAGGTCATCGTTAAGAATGGACGCGCTGTTGGTGTCGCATTGGATAACGGCGATGAGCTGCAGTCCCGAGTCGTCATGTCTGCCGCGGACCCGAAGCGCACCTTCCTGCAATTCGTCGAAGGCAAACATTTCCCCGATGAATTTGTCACGTCGATCCAAAACTTCCGCACGCGTGGTTCGTCGGGAAAGGTCAACATCGCGTTGAGCGAACTGCCCAACTTCACGGCACTGCCATTTGAAGGCAGGGGACATGATTCGGCCCTGCATCGCGGCGCGGTGTCGATCAGCCCGAGCATCGATTACATCGAGCGCGCCTACGATGACGCCAAGTATGGGCAGATCTCGAAGCGCCCGTATCTCGACATGATCTTTCCATCCATGATCGACCCCGATATGGCGCCGCCCGGGCAGCATGTGATGTCCTGCTTCGTGCAATACGCGCCGTACGATCTTGAGGGCGGCTGGAACGACGAAAAGCGAAACGAACTCGGCGAAGCGGTCATCTCGACTATCGAACAGTACGCGCCGAATATCCGCAAAGCCATCGTCGGCATGCAGGTCATCTCGCCGAAGGACATCGAGGCCATCGCGGGCATCACGGGCGGCAACATCTTCCACGGCGAACTACTGCTGCACCAGATCTTCTTCCTGCGTCCCACCCCGCAATGGGCAGACTTCCGCACCCCGCTCAAAGGCTATTACTTCGGCGCGGCAGGCGCACACCCCGGCGGCGGAGTCATGGGCGCGGCTGGCATGCTAGCGGCGAAGGAAATTTTGAAGGATGGGATGTAGAGAGCAGAAAGTGGAGAATAGAGAATAGTTATTAGATGAACGGCGGTCGAGTAGTTCCGCGTGCTTTTCGCGGGACGTATCGAGACCATGCTTCTTTCTTAACTGGAAGTTGATTTTGCGAAATGGAGATTGCTCTGCCGTTTAGGCTTTTACGATCAATTATTAAACTTATTTGCTAAATACGCTTGATGTTGAACGTCTGTTGCCTTAGTTAATTCATAACGCCTGCATTCAAGCCGTCCAACACAAAATTCAAGTCGATTTACAGAAATCACATCCTCTTGAAAAGTGTTCAGATGACTTACAAGTTGATCTAAATAAACAACACCATTCGGAATAGGAGTTTTGAATTCTGCACTTCCACTAAAAACTACGATGGAATGTACTTGTTCTTTTGGAAGAAAGTCAAGCAGATGTTGAATTGCCTTCACATGACGATAGTTTTGGTGGATTGGACTTTGAAATCTGCTCTTAACTCGATAGATAGTTTGTGTCCACATATCTGACTTTTCATTTCCAAAAATCCAACCTGAGTAGTGCTTTACCTCAATCACAAATACACCTTTTGTGGAAATCAAAATATGATCAATCTGGGTAGTCCCATCCTGAAAAGGAATAGTCACGTTGTTGAGCAAATGAAAGTTCGGCGACTTGAAATTTGAGGTTACTATCTTTCGCACAGCCGCCTCGCCCCGATTTTGATTCAACATTAATCTGGAACGATAAGAATTCTTTATTACAAAGCCAATGAGTAAACCAAAAACGAAAATTGCAAGACCAAATGATCCAAGGCAAATTATTGAAAAGGAATCAGACATAGATTACGCCCTTTGAAAAATATAGTTATTGTGATTATACAATGACAAAAAGGAATCATTCATGACAAATCACTACCACACCATCATCATCGGCGCGGGGCACAATGGATTGGTCGCTGCTGCGTATCTCGCCAAGCAGGGCAAAAAGGTTCTGGTTCTCGAACGCCGCGCCATCGTCGGCGGCTCGGTGGTGACCGAAGCCTTTAGCGAGGGCTTCACGGTTGACTCTGTTTGGGCGGGCGGGGCTCTTCGTCCCGATATCATCAAGGATTTGAAACTCTCACTACCAAAGGTCAGTGCGAGGCCAGCATTTATTTCATTGTTGGGCGTAAGTCGGACTGGCAGTCCGACTTACGCAGATCACCTCATGCTCGATGCGAACCCTGCCAAAGCCGCAGAGTCAATCAAACGTTTCTCCGAAAAAGACGCGGCCAGGTGGCCAGAGTTCATCGCCTACATGAACAAGTCTGCCAAGTTTTTAGACAAAGTCTATGCCACCATCATGCCCAGATTGGGCACTTTGCCGCGCCTGCCGATGAACTTCAACATCGCCGAAGGAATCGGACTGGCTCAAATGGGCATCGGCATGCGTATGCTTGGACGTAAAGACATGCTTAACCTGATCCGCATGTTGCCGATGACCGTCATCGAATTCGTCGAAGAATGGTTCGAGTCCGAACAACTCAAAGCGGCGATTGCAGCGGTTGCTATTCACGGCTTCACCATGGGGAGCATGTCCGCGGGCACGGGTTACACCCTGCTCCACAACTGGATGAATCGCGGCGGCTTGTCACATGTCAATGTTGGGCAAGCAGGTGAGATCACAACCGCTTTAGCCAACACCGTAAAGTCCTTTGGCGGCGAAATTAGAACTGAGTCAGAGGTAAAAAGTATCAAAGTTGAAAGTCAAATCGCAAAGGGTGTTGTTCTTGCAAATGGCGAAGAGATTTCCGCGAATAAGATTCTCTCGTCCGCTGACCCGAAGCACACGTTGCTCAAACTTGTTGGACCCATGGAGTTGCCGCCCGAGTTCGTCTGGCACACCCAATCCATCAAAATGCGCGGATCGGTGGCGAAGGTCCACTTGCAGACGAATGGGAATCATGGCATCCCCGCAGGGACAATTGTCCTCGCCCCAACTTTGAAATACCTCGAACGCGCCTACGACGCGGCCAAGTATGGCGAAATTTCCGAGAAGCCATATCTTGAAATAACAACTTATGGCAACGCAGTCAGCATCCATTTTCAATTTGCGCCGTATGCGTTGAAACATGGAGATTGGAGACTGGAGTCTAAAAAGGTTGAGAAACTTGCGATAGACACTCTTACGGAATACTTCCCCAATCTCCAATCTCTAATCTCTAATTCTCACATCATCACGCCTCTTGACCTCGAGCAGATCTACGGTCTCACCGAAGGTGACCTCAACCACGGTCAACTCATGCTTGACCAGTTCCTGTTCATGCGGCCCATGCCAGGCTGGTCAAACCACAAAACGCCAATTGACAATTTATATCTCTGCGGAAGCGGAGTGCATGGCGGGGGCGGGATCAGCGGGGCAAGCGGCAGGAATGTAGTAAAAGTTTTGAAAGGATAGTAGATTTCAAGAGCGGAAACGGCGACCATCATTTCGGTGGTCGCCGTTTTTGTTGGTGTTGTTTGTTGTTATTGCGCTGTAGCAGTGGCAATATTGCTGATTGGGCTTTCGAGGTCAATGCCTGCATCGAAGACACCATTGCCGTTGCAATCCGTCCATGCTGTCACCACGTACGAATAACTAACACGGCTGGTTAATCCGGTATCTTTGTAGGTCAATGTCCCTGCGGAAACACCCGCACGGAATTGCAACTTGCCTGCCTGATAATAGTAAATGCGATAACCGCCGCTCGAAGCAGGCGAGCCAGCTAACCATGTGAGGGTGATCGCTTTTTTGGCAGGTTTCGCAGCCAGGTTTTGCGGAGTACCAGGAGCCGTGCAAGCCGGGGCAGGAGGTGTTCCCCATTTAGTGGAAGCCATTACCATAGGCTCGGCCATACCCGTATTCAACCAGGCGTTGAGCAGGTTCACACCTTCATTCGCAAGAAATGCATTACTGCCATCATTTGCAAGGTATTGGAACTGGATGTATTCCCAACTGGTGGGCTGATACATCAGGCTGATATTGGCATAAATCGCTCCAGCAGGCGGATCGAGGGTGATCTCATCCCAATAACGGTAGCTCCCATCCGCATTCTGATACTGGTCAGCAGGAGTGGGCAATGCGTTACGCTTGCGGGCTTCTTCATAGTCGAAGCCATAAGGCGGAATGCGGTTATCCTTGATAACCGTATTGTTCAGTACAAAGTGGAAGGTTTCATGGTCTGTGCCCAGAACTTGTGCGGCTAAATCTCCAAGTGTGTAGTCAACGGCTCCCGTTAGGCGGTCATAACTGAGCGCCATATCAGGAGAGTAACCGAGGCCAAGCAATTGATTCGCCCATTCCCGGGTCATGCCATAGTGAGCTTCATAGATTTTTGTGTTGGGGCCACTCAAATCAAGAATTGACTTCACTTGAGCACCTCCGATTGAAGCAACCACGCCATATTGGCCATCTTCGCGCAAGAGAATGTTGTTGGCGTCATACCATTTGATGTTCAGCCACATCCGCCGTCCCTCAGGGTAGCCGGAGATGAGCTTATGCCCGGTCAGGTTGGTAATCTTGAGGGTGTTACCGTTGAGAGACAATGAAGAGGCAAGTTGTAATTGTTGTGCGGCGCGACTCTTGCCGGCATTGATCGCGTCAATCTGCGTGGTGGTCAAGCCACCGCCCAAGCGCAGAGTGCCCTGCGTATTTTGGTACAGGATGACATCAGGCATCCAGTAGTTGCCGCCAGTTAGATCATGTAATGGCAGGTCGGTGCGAGTAGGAGTGCCGGCCTTATTCGCGCCCACGCCAGTGACCGCGCGCATGTGACAGGTCTGGCAACTGAAGTAGCGGGGTGAGCCATCAGCGTAGTTGCCTTGGGCGGAGTCGAATGCAGCTTTAACGGCACCAGCTTTCAGGTCAGCAGGAAGCGAGGCATAGTCAGCGACAAGCGTCTTTGAGAATGCGCCGGAATAATATTCGCTGAAGGTCCGCTCCACAATTCCATATTGATACGGAAAATTGTTGAATGCGGCCTTCGTATCCAATGCCGATCCGAAAACTCCACTGTCAATAACCGGATCGGCTGTTATCTGTGTTCCGTTGTTATGAGCCAGATCACCCACTGCCGGGTTAGACACATCATGGCAGGAGCCGCAGAAATTAATATCGCGGTGGAATTTGGATTGAGTGAACTGATGCCTGGCAGCAGTATCGCTATATGGCCCCAGTTTGGCATTGCCGCCTGAAAGTGACAACATTCCAGAACCAAAATATCCTCCGCCTGCGCCGTCATTGGCGACAAACGGATCATTCATCACCCCGGCATGTTCTGTCCCTGCCGGATTGGTCATCTTGTGACACGTGTCGCAGTCGACACCATCCGCATCGCCAGCCATTAGGCCAGAGCCATCGGTGGGGGTGGAGCGGCCGGCGTACCACCCGCCTGTGCTGTGGCAGCGAATGCACAGATCGCCGGAGCCGGGGAAATCCTGCTCAGCGATTGCCATGGTTGCCCAGAAAATGGGATCGCGGCCAGCATTCGCCATCATGCTGCCGCGCCAGTTAAAAGCAGGTTCCACGGCGCGGTTGTAACCACCATGGCAATTATCGCATTTGTCCGGGGTTTCAAGGTTTCCCACTTCATTTGGCTGGGTACCAGGTTGTTGGATTTCGTTGGGCACAACTGTTGCTGCGCTGACAATTCCCACAACAGCGACACTCATCAAAACTATGATCGTAAGCGTAACTATTTTTTTCATATCACACTCTCCTCTGTCCAAAAAAGGATTAACAGGCGCGCTGATTTCGGTGTGAACTTGTATAGATTTTCCCTATTACATTGTAGGTTTCTTCATTGTGAAACAAATTACTATTTGTCATAATTACAAATGATGAAAGTCATATCCATGTTATTCATTGCAAGCCTCTTAAGAATTTGAAATGCAGAAGACCAGCGTTCAATTTTGCTGGTCTTCTGGTTATGTTATATTTTCTTTATGACTCGCTCAATACCACGCGTTGCTAAAATAGCAAGTGCCGCCGTGCTGCTCGGAATCCTGATTCAAGTTTTATATGACCCGATTTCATCTGCAAGACATTCTTTGGAAGTTTCGAGCACGCACAATCAACTGCCCCAGGCGCGAGCTAAGTGGGAAAAATACAGAATCTCGGATTACACCTTTGAGATCATAGGCAATGCGCGCTCCATCTGCCAGCCTTCTGCGATTATTGAAGTTAAGAATGATGTCGTGGTTAAAGTGGAAGTGCTGGACTTCACTTCGGAAAACTCAACTTTGCAGATTCTTCCGTCAGATCAATGGGCTGACCCTGATTGGGGCAATGAAGTTTTTCTATGCAATTACAACCACTTCACCATGACGCAAATCTTCACCCTGCTTGAGCAGACTCTGCAGAACTTTCCATCCTCCATCATGCAAGCGGACTTTGACCCGGAGTATGGATTCATCTCTTCTTTCGAATACGGCATTTATGTCGGTTATGGATTAGCAAGGCCGCAGATCAATGATTGCTGCAACGTTTTCAGAATCCAAAATTTTCAACCAAATGAATAAAGATACAAGTGTCGCTTCGCTCAAGGAATCAATGGGTGCGTAGGTCACGCTTGAAGCGTGACCTACTTTTTTACATGCAACCGCTCAATTGAACGGCCCGCGGATCACGCCCGAAAGAGAGGCGTTTCCCCCAGGTGCTGGGAAAGCTGCGCAAGGCGCGCGAGTCCATTGTTACAAGCTGACCCATCCGCCAGCCTGCATGGATCAAGTTCATGCGGATTTGCTGTGCGCCTGCTTCAAGCGTCCAGCCTGCTTCTATCAATGCGCCGCCGTTCAAGCGGACTTCGAGCTGGGCCCTCGAATCCAAAACTGACCCAAGCCCATACATAAAATCGCTGTTCAGCAAACTTGCAAGCAGGCTGCCCCAGGGAAAGTTGATGGTTACATGAGAGACAAGCCCATTCAACTCCGCTGGTAGATTCTGTGCGCTGGCAATGACGAAGAGCAGGTTTGGCAATTTCGCTCGCGAATGTTCATGCAGGTTCTCGCGGCATGAGTCCACGCCGATGACGAAGTGATTTGGAAAACTGTCAGCCTGATGAAACGCAAATTTGCCGTCACCAGTTCCCAGGTCCAGCATGATGCGATCATAGCCCGCGAGTCTTTTGTTCAATGTATTCAAATCCAAATTAAGCAAGGCTTTGCCCCGAATTGTTTCCATTTAAATCTCCAATCTGTCTAAAAAGTTGAATAGAGACAGATCGGAGCAGGAGGAGCACGAGCCTTATGCTTAAACGAAAACAGACGGCCCCTTAGGGGTCAGGCACCGTCGAGATCATCTGGATTAGGTTTTTTACGATTTGGGGGAAATGAAAAACAAGCCCGTTGGGCTATGCAAATACTTTGTGCAGGTTGGGAATGGACTTAGCAGGGTGGTCGGGCGGTATTCATAATGGGAAAATTTTAGCATGAGCTTTGAAGAATGGATATTAGAATTTTCTATGAAACACTGGAGTTGACCAGTCACGTGTTATGGCTTTTGAGTTTGTATTTCATCGTTGAATTTATATCGGTATTTATAAAGTGATGGATATATTTTATTCTTTTGTGTATAATCCCATGTATCGCCCTGATAGTTCAATGGATAGAACAAGGCACTCCTAAGGCTTAGATGTAGGTCCGATTCCTACTCAGGGCACAATTACAATAACACTCTTTCTATTTTTTCAAAATCTAATGAAACATTAATATTTAAAGACTTGCATTGATGTAGGCGTTGTAGTAATATTGACGTTGATGACCGCTAGGGTGCCCCCCTCACCCTGGCGGTCATCATTTAATCTCATAACGAAAAGTAACAAAAAAGCGGAGGTTTTCAGGCCTCTGCTTTTTGATTCTATTTTTTCGTTCCTTTTATCATTTGCCTGGCTGTCTGCAATAGCTCGTGTGCAGAGCGAAGCGTTCCTTCGCCCACTTCACCGAGCATCTGTGAGAGTTCCAGAAGACGCGGTTCGCCTTCAAGTGGTTCCACGCGGGTGAGTGTACGGCCTTTATCTACAAGTTTTTGTACCTGATAATGCTGGTCACCAAATACTGCAAGTTGGGGGAGATGCGTTACGCAGAATACCTGATGTGTGCGTGAGAGATTCCATAACTTCTGGCCGACGACCATGCCCACACGCCCGCCGATGCCCTGGTCAATTTCATCGAAGATCAAGGCAGGCACTTCATCTGCAACGGCCATTACATTTTTCAAGCCCAGCATCAAACGCGAGGTCTCACCACCGGAAGCGATCTTTGCCAGCGGCTTGAGCCCTTCACCGGGGTTCGGGGCTACGAGAAATTCTATACGATCAAATCCGCTCTGGTCAAAGGCGATTCGGGTTCCATCTGCCAGAGGAGCGCCATTGGGGTCGGGCCTGGTTTGAAAATCCACACCAAATTTCGCGGAAGCCATTTTTAGATCATCAAGTTCGGTTTCAATACCCTTGCCCATTTTCGTGGCGGCAGACTTGCGTTTATCTGAAAGAGTATTGCCTTGCTTGCCAAGTTTCTCAAGAAGTTTTGCTTCCTGCATTTCCAACTCAGCGATCCGATCCGCCGCGCCCGTAATGGTTTCCAACTGCTTGCGTGCATCCGCTCCATAGGCGACCACCGCAGGAACACTGCCACCATATTTTCGTGTGAGCGAGTGGATCAGGTCCAAGCGTTCTTCAACTTCATCCAGGCGTTTCGGGTTGAACTCGATCTCTTCGAGGTAATCGCGCAAACCATGGATGATGTCAGAGATCGTATCCAACATAACCTCGGCCTGATTCGCCAGTTCAACCTGACCTTCATCTATTTTTGCGAGCGCAGCCAAAGCCTGTGCAGCCTGCCCAACCAGGTCCGTTGCGGCGGGTGTTTCAGGCGAGCCTTCATCCAAAACCGCCAACGCCTCCTGCGCATTCTGTGCCAGCGACTCGGCATTCGCCAGTCTATCGCGTTCCTTGCGAAGTTCTTCATCTTCGCCTGTCTTTAGTCTCGCGGCCTCGATCTCCTCGGCCTGATAGGTTAGGATTTCGGTGCGGCGGTCTGCATCCGCTTGTGCTTTGCGCAGGTCACCTAACTCGCGGCGCAGGTTCAACAAAGCATGGTAGGTCTGGCGGTACTCATTCAGCGGCCTCGCAACATCCGCGTAGCGATCTAGCAGGCCCAGGTGTGCACGTGGATCGAGCAAAGACAGATGTTCCGCCTGCCCGTGAATATCCACTAATAATCCGCCCAACTCCTTTAGCAAGCCAACGTTCACTGTGCGGCCATTCACACGCGCCACACTGCGCCCCTCCTTGCGGACTTCGCGCATGAGCACCACATAATTGGGGTCATCCATTAACTCTTCGCGAGTGAGGATTTCGTGCACCGCCTCTTTTTCTGGGCCTTTGAGCTGGAAGACACCCTCAACAAATGCGGCCTCTGAATCAGTGCGGACAAAGGTCGTATCCGCTTTGCCGCCGATGAGCATCACAACCGCATCGAGGATGATGGATTTGCCCGCGCCCGTCTCACCTGTAAGAATGATAAGGCCAGGGCCAAAGCGTAAATCCAATTTATCTATAATGGCAAAATTTTGTATGTGGAGTTCGGTAAGCATAGGTTATCTTGTAAATTGAATGCCTGAGGTACGTGAATAAACTGTAGGAGTTGCGATCACAAGGTAAATGACAACGCCGATGACGCCATAGATGTTTCCCATCATGAGCAGGGCAAGTGCCACAGGCAGGCCGCCAAGTACCACACCTGTTGCGCAGGCTGTGAATAAAGCTCTCGAGCGGCGTTTATTGAGCACACGCAGGATAATGTTTGAGATAAAAGCTCCTGCGCCGCCGCCAACACCGGCAGCTATGAAGAACATAAAAAATCCGATGAAAGACCCGATAAACGCGACCAGGATGCTTGTGATCAGCGAAAGCACAATGCTGACTCCTACTCCGGTCAGGTAGTCATACCAGACAGCGGTATCAAAAACCTTTTGCTGGTTGCGGACGCATTCCTTGCATAAATAGCCCGTGGGTGTGCGCACCGCACAGGAAGCGCAGATTGGGCGTTCACAACGTTTACAGCGCAGGCTGGTCTCGCGGGTGGGATGGACATAGCAATAGGTAGTGGTTGTATCTATCATCTTGGGAATCCTATTGAGTTTTCATTCATATGAGCAGTGATATTGCGGTAGAAATAACCCGGGTCTCCAAAGCGGACAAATTGCGCGGTCACATCGGCGGCGGTTACAGTAACGTGATCATCTTCCATCAAGGGTGATGGCAATTGACCATCCACACTCAGTACTGCATTTTCGCTTTTGACAACAATGTTTACGGAAGAACCTTCAGACAATACCACTGCGCGATCTACAGAAAGATGCGGCGCAATGGGAACTAATAGAATATTACGCAGTTCAGGCGGCAATATCGGGCCGCCTGCTGCAAGTGCATAAGCCGTTGAACCGGTAGCCGTGGATGCAATCAACCCATCGGCCACATAGCTTGTCAGATGACGTGTATCTACATAAGCGGCCAACCGAACGGGGCGCAAGTTCTGTCCGCGTGCCACAACCGCTTCGTTCAAAGCGTTTGAATGACCCAGACTCTCGCCGGCGCGGATATGTTCTGCGCGCAGCATCATGCGGTTCTCGATCCATGCTTCGCCGTCTAACAATTTTTCAAAGTACTCGCGCCATTCCTTGCGGTCGATCTGAATGAGAAACCCCAGCCTGCCCAGGTTCACACCCAAGATCGGCACACCAGATGGCGCACATAAATGGCCTGCCCGTAAAACACTGCCGTCACCGCCAACGGCAATCAGCATATCGAACTCGCCCTTTTTTACACGTTTGCGAAGTTCTTCATCGTACAAAGAACCACAGGGCGCATCCATGCCTTTTTCTTTTAGAAAGGCTGATATGGCTTCCGCTTCTGCAGTGGCCTCCGGCAATTTTGGATATGCCGTAACAACGGGATGCTTGGGTATGAACGACGCAGACATAACGAAATTATACCTTTTGTGGATGATGAGGCACAGCAAACCGACAATGATTTTGACAATTGCCCGTCATTGCTATGCCCTTACACAAGGCTTTGATCGCAGACATTTCGAAACCCGCATCTTTTACAACGGGACGCCTGCTCATGTGACCGAGGAACCTCTTTCTTCAGATCGTCCACTCGCATATCTGCCAGCAATTCGATCAAAGCAGATTCCAACTCGCGCGTGTAATCAATGGCGAAATCGCGGTTCTCGTAATGGACGATCCCATACGGTGGACGTTTGCCGTATGTTTTTTCAACCAACAGACAATACGATGCCAGTTGAAAGATATGTGAATCATACGGCGCTTCCGGTGCACGCCCGGACTTAACCTCCACAGGGATGAGTTGCCCATTCTTTTCGATCAGGTAGTCGGGCTTGCCCGTCAAGCCGAGTGCGGCATAAAAAAGCGGCTTCTCCACTTTGCCCCAGCCATGTGTGTCGGTGTAGACGACACGTCCACCCGGCAGACCCGCAGCTTTTCGCTGGCGGTTCGACTGCCAAAAAAAGATAATAGCGATGAGGATCAGGGCAAGGGCAAAATAGAGCATGGTTATCAGTGAGAAATAATCAGTGATCAGTTATGAATGACGGGTTATAGTTTTTCCGCAAGCCTTATGATTCTGGCAAGGCGTGTAAATGCCGCACCAGAAAGGTCATTATTTCTCTTTTTCAGCGTCTTGATGAATGCATCTTTATTGGATTCATTTACAGCAGGCAATGTCCGCTCTGCGTGCTGCGGTACTTCCTTGGGACGGCAGGTGGATAAGTGCTTGAGCAGATAAGGGAAGATGGCTTGGTTATATTTCTCGTTCGCAGAGGCAGTCTGAGCCAACGCAGAAATGGAATTGTCAATGGTAATGACCGAGCCTGCTTCCTTGGCCTTCTTGATCTCATCCAAGTGCTTGAAAATAACGTCAGGGTTGACCTTGGCTATTTCCGCGAGAGCGGTCATTGCACCCCATACCATATTATTGTGCCTGCTTTTCAACAGCTTTATGAAATCTTCGGCATATTGTTGAATGAGCTTTGGGTCGATTGCGCCAATTTCATACATCACGTGGACACAATCCCAGTGGATATTTTTATTTTCATTCCACATATTTTCGGCAATTTCACGAATCCCCGCCTTGTCGTTTCGTGCAACAAGGTCACGCGCCAGGTCGAGGTTTGGCGTTCTGTCACGGCGAGTTTGTAAATATGCGAGGCGTTTTAATAAATCAGACATGGATTAACCTTATGGTCATAGTTGAGCAGTGCAATACGCTACCAGTGTAATAATAGCCACGAAAAGCAGGATCAAGCCCACGGTCCGCGTGAGAGCGGAGGCGAGTACCTGGCGGCCATGTCGTTTGTGGAGGTCGGTCCCGGCGGCGAGTTCTACCTGATTCTCGGAAGGCGTCCCATTCTTGCGATACCACCAGGCACGGCGACAATATAGGTAATTTCCAATGTCGGAGGAGCGGATCACGCGCATTGGCAAAGTATAGCACAAATTTTCTATACCATAAGCCATGTCGTTGCGAGGGCGCTCTTGCTCTTTGCCCGAAGCAATCTCCAACCTTATCTGAGATTGCTTCGGCGAGCGAACAACGCCTCACAATGACGTGCCGTAACAATTCATGATAAACTACCGATGCAAATTTTCCACATGGAGAAACATCATGACCAAACGCGAAACATATTCGATTGAGATCGCAGGGATCAAACGTGAACTGCCCCTCTTTGAGATCAAGCCCGGGTTGAAGATCGCCATTCTAAATATTCTTGGGGATACAGAACTGGTGCAAGCCAGCGCACGTGCACTCGCCAAACAAGTAAAGGATATTGACTACGACATTCTCGTTACAGCTGAGGCCAAGTCTATTCCGCTGGCGTATGCGCTTTCATTGGAAACGAAGAAACCATACATCGTTCTCCGCAAGTTATACAAGCCATATATGGGCGATGCGATCCAGGCGGAGACCCTATCCATCACCACCGGTCAGCCGCAGGTATTGATTTTGGACGAAAAGGACCGTGAGTTAATCCAGGGCAAAAAAGTGTTAGTCGTGGATGATGTCATCAGCACAGGCTCCACATTGCAGGGCATGCGCATGATCCTGGATAAAGCCGATGCAAAAGTGGCAGGCGAGGCGGCCATCCTCACAGAGGGTGACCGCGCACAATGGATGCACATCCGTTCATTGGGACATTTGCCTTTGTTTACGGAGTAAAGCCGCAAACACGTAGATATGGAAACACGTAATCAAGTAGGTGTGAAAAAAATAAGACCCTGAGAAAATCTCTCGGGGTCTTGTGTTACCTGTCTACTTATATACCTGTTTACTTGTTTACCTGTATACCATGCTCCACCAACTTGCTCTTTTGAACCCGCTTCATTTTCTTGATTGCCAATTCCCGCTTCATCGCCGTTACCTTATCCGTCTGAGGTTCGAGATAGACCAATTTCACAGGGCGGCGGGTTTTTGTGTAACGTGCGCCAACACCTTTATTATGCTGCTTTATGCGGCGTTCAGGGTCGGTGGTCCAGCCGGTGTAGTAGGTTCCATCAGCACATTCAATGATGTAACAATAGCAGGTCATTTCTCTTTGTTATCGGGTTTGTTGAACATCTTACCGAACAATCTTTCCCTGACGGATATCTTTTCGACCGGCTCTCGTTTTATCTCCAGCCAGTTTGCGGCATAGCGTTCGTTCAGCCAGCTTTGGCGTCCGTCCTGCGCTTTCTTCAAACGGTCTTTCAGGGCCTTTTCATTGGCATCTTCAACATCATAACGAAGTTCCACCAGGGCGGTGATCATCGCGTCCAGTTTTTGCAAAATATTTTCACGGTTTTGCAGGACCAACATCTGTAATGCTTCGGTATCATCCTGCCCCATCACTGCGGACGTTGCGGCAAAGTAAGCACGGCTTGCCACTTTGCGGGCTTCCTCCCAGCCAGGCTGGCCCATGGTTGCATTCAAGAGAGTTGCAGAAACTAACTGCGGCAGGAGATGAGCCGTAGCCATCAAACCGTCTGATTCAACAAAGTCGGTGATCATCACATTGCCGCCCGTTAAACTGACCAGCCCCGAAACCAGTTGAAGGGCATCGCCGGGCGTGCCACGAGGAGCCGAAAGCAGGAAAATGCTTTTCGAAAACAGATCAGCTTTGGCTGAGTCCAGACCGGTTTCTGTCTCCTGCAAATACGCGGGTGCAATGGCAGGGACGAGCCCTACATAATAGACTCCATCGGGCAAAATTTCCTGAGCCCATTTTGCCACCTCAGCTTTGACCGGGGTCATATCCACTACCACAGTATGTTTTTTGAGATCCTGGGCAATGTACCCCAAAGTTTCGCGCACCTGATCCACAGGCAAAGCAAGCACCACTACGTTCGCATCCTCCACAGAATTCGGAAGGTTGTGATCCGTTTTATCTACTGCTCCATTTTTTTGTGCAAGTCTTTCAATGCTGAAATCTTTATCGTGGCCGACGGTTGTAACTTTATCTTTATGTGCTGCAAGCGCCAACCCAAGTGACCCACCAATTTGCCCAAGACCAATAATTGTGATTTGTACGGTCATGCTACCCTCGCAAGAGTTTGATGACGAGATTATACTGCGAATGCGCCCTTAAACGACGAGAACCACGGACGCCGACCGTGGTTCTCTTTGAAAGGAGGAGAAGAGAAATCACCTTACGCCCGTAAATTTATCATGTTTGTCACAAAACTACTTGACGGCAAACCTACGACTACCCTACGATTGTCCGACAATTAACAAGATTGCAAATGGTTTTTGGATAAAGGACAACAAAATGACATTCACCACCTCAAAAATTTACCTTGGCGAATTGAATCACACCCCTCTTGGGAATTTGCGCCTCGCCGCCTCCGACTTGGGCCTGGTTGCCGTTGAATGGGCCGACTCTCAGCCCCAACTGATGACCTACCTGCTCCACCGTCTGAGAGGCCATTTAGAGGAAAACCAGAAGCAGACCCACCTCTACGCAAAGGAACTTGGCGAATATCTAAAAGGAAAACGCCATGATTTCACCTTCACCATTGACTGGTCAGTTTTGCGGCCTTTTCAACAGAAGACATTGAAAGCCGTCTTTGCGATTCCATACGGTGAGACTCGCACCTACGCCGAGATTGCCGCCCAAATCGGCCACCCAATTGCCTTCCGCGCTGTGGGGCGGGCCAACGCCACCAACCCCATGCCGCTCGTTATCCCCTGTCACCGCGTTATCGGTACAGACGGTAAACTCCACGGCTACGGTGGGGGAGAGGGTTTACCTACAAAGGAGTGGTTGTTGAAGATGGAAGGCGCGATGATTGCGTGAGAAGAATTTTCTATCTATATTGACCGATCCATACATCATCAAAATGGGCTTCGATGCCACTTAACGCTGGACTCCAGGCTTCTAGTCGAACCGTAAAGCTCTTACTTATTAGCTCTTCAGCGTCCTCTGGTTTATAAGAGCCCACTCTTAGACCATCGATATAAAAAACTGCATTAATTTCGTGATCTATCTCAATACGAAAAGTGTGCCAAACATCATAATCTGTTGTTTTCTTGCTTGTTAAATACTCTGCTCCTTCACTTCTGCCATAAACCTCACACCATGTCTCTATGGGTGGAAATCTAGAGATTACACACAAAAAAACCAAATCTCGCCCACTCTGATCTTTTATCATCATAGCCAGGCCAATATCTCCATCTTGACCAGTGCTGTTACGACTCAATAGAACTTTTGATTCAACAAAATTATATTGATCAGCCGGCAGCTCGGTAGTAGCAAAGAGGGAAATGATATCTGCACTATTTGGTTCGATTGAAAATACTAACATCCCATTCTGTTGGCTAATAAAACTTGGCGATTTGACAACTGGAAGCCATAGGCCGGCATCAACTTTTCCATCAAGGACCTGTTTGTTGAAGTTGTCATATGCAGTAAAAGTCGTCGAGGAAGGAGTCGAGGATGCGGACGCCTCACTATCAGTGAACAACTCCACGGGGACTTCAAGAGTACCCTTTGAACCATCGCAAGGGTTGACCCAGCTCAGGGTTTTGACGAGAACCGGTTCGGCTATGGCATTCGACAGTTCGATCGATGTTCCTCCGATACAGCCACTTTCCATTTGGAATACAAGATTTGTTCCCGCTGTAATATTGACCAGCGTGGCATCCATAACCATCTCAACAGTTTCAGTACCATTAGCCCTCTCCAAAGGTTGTTGCAATTGGAAAGTCTCAAGATTATAAATCGAAACACTAGCTTGCGAGCTGGACGAGAGTCTTTCTACATCCTTGAGTTCCCCACCGCTTATTAACTTAACATCCACCCAATCTGAAGAAGTAAGAAAGCGTATTTGAATGTGAAATTCAGGTGTGATTGTTGGCGGTAAAGTGGAAGTTGGGTTAATCGGCTCCGAAACAAATGGATTAAACGAAGGTATGGTAATCATAATCACAACCAGGCCCAAAACAATTAAAAACGCCAGGGCGGAAAGAGTTTTTCCTCTCCTGCCAAAAATGCCCGGCCCTGGACTTAACATCTTACTGGTTTCAGTTAACTTCCTGCGCACAGTCCTCTGCACCCATTGGCGGTCAGGGTATTTTGGGTCAATGGCATTAACTTCATTCCATTTCTCGAGAGCTTCCTGATATTTTTCCTCTTTCAACAATCGCACAGCATCCGCATATATAGCGGCTAATTGATTCTGTTTTTGTGCTTCCTGCTCTTCATGCGTCAAAGCAGTATTGATTTTTTCAATAATCCCATCTTTATCTTTAAACTGGTTATCCAGCTTTTGAATCTCTTCAATCTTATCGAGCGCTTTACGCCAGTTCTTGGTACGGACGAGGCCATGTGCCTGTTCGTACAAGGTATTGATTTGATTATTGCGCTGATTACTCTCTTCTACTTTAAGTATCTCATTTTCAACTTTTCTCAACAGATGCTCTGTTTCAAGAAATCCCGTTTGCGCCTTATGAACCTGTTCCAGCAGCCCTCGTGCTTCCTGCCATTTACCCAAATCCATTTCACGGACAGCCTGGCTGTAAAGATCATTCAGCTTGGCAAGCCGATTGAGTTCCAGCACTTCCTTTTGAGCGGAGGGCAATAGACCGTCAGGATCGGGGTGATTGGGCTCAACCGCGAATATCTGATCAAAAACTTTTAAGACGGCCTGCCACTTCCCTCCGCCATGTAGTTTCTTTGCTTCGGCGTACAGATCGTTAAGTTGTTTTTGTTTTTTTGCGTTTCTTAATAGCTGGGTGGAATCTTTGTACTCTGGAGATTTTTTCAGCAACTCATCCAGAGTTTTTATCGCGGTCATCCAGTCTTCTGTTTGATATGCATCCATGGACTGCGTGTACAGTTTTGATAAATCTCTTTGTCGTTCCGCTTCTTCCAGCTTTTCGATTGCATTCTTATGATTAGGTCTTTCTCTCAAGATCAACTGAAAACGCTGACAGGCTTTACCCCAATCCTCGGTATAAAATGCTGCCAGTCCCTCCGTATAATACTGGTCGAGTCTGCGTTCGGTTTCAGCATCTTCATCTTCATATGAGGAAGGGGAAATCACTGCCCCCACCTTATCTGCGCGCAATTTCAGCGAGTACATTAGTTTTATATAACCGTTCTCTTCAAACAGGTCCACCCATTGCCAGCGGCTAAATTTTTCGGGCACGGGGCAATCTTCTAGGCGGGCGGGGATGAGAAAGATTGTCCCATCAGGTTTTTCTTCTGCTGAATCCAATGCAAATTTGATCTCTTTTTGAATGTACCCCTCTTTGGTAATTGACTTATTCGACAGGCAGACAACAACCGCATCCGCTTCCTGAACCGCATGGGGAATTTCCACGCGCCAGTCCTGTCCGGGCAGTAACTTTTCCTGGTCAAGCCAGGCATCCACCCCCTCAGTAACAAGGCGTTTATAAAGCACGCGCACTTGCGGTTTATCGCCCGATGCGTGGCATAAAAATACTTTTAGAGCCCGTTTTCCACCAATGGCCATGTTTTAACTTCTCCACCGAAGCCAGCATAAAAGAATATAAATATTATACGTCAGTTGCGGATGGATTCGTCAATGAAATGTCACATAGTTCATGGAAATTTTGGATGGCTCACTCTTCATAACATGATAGACTTGAAAAATACCCTGCCTTATGGAAATTCTCACCCAACTCTTCTGGACATTTCTAAAAGTCAATTTACTCAGCACTTCCGGCCCCGCTTCTGTAGGTTTGCTTTATCACGAAGCGGTAGGCACACTAGTTACGGAAGCTCAATTTGTGCAAGCAGTTGGGCTTTCATCTGTTCTGCCAGGCAGTGACGCATTACAGCTCGCCATGTACGTTGGCTATGCCGCTGGCGGAATCCCCGGGGGATTCGTATCGTTGATCGCATCCATTTTGCCTCCCACCATTATCATCCTGGGCGTCACTATGATTCTGCACCGCCTGCGCCGTGAATCATGGGTCAGCAACTTCGTGGAAGGACTCGCCCCCGCCATCTCTGTGTTAATGGTCTTCACAGCCTGGAAAATATTCGAAAAAGGCAGCGGCGACACGGGCTGGTTTGGCTGGCTGCTTGGCATTGCCAGTTTTATCGCCATGTGGTTCAAACTCCCTGAACGCTTTGTTGTCATTGCGGCAGGCATTGTCGGAATTATTTTCCTATCAAAATGAATCGACCTACATTTTCAGTCTGGCTAAAATTATTGTGGATGTTTTTAAAAGTGAACCTGCTTTCTCCTTCCGGCCCCGCCTCTGTAGGTCTGTTATATAAGGAGGCAGTCGGCACGATCATGACTGAGGAACAATTTGTGGAAGCCATTGGCTTTTCAAATGTACTGCCCGGCAGTGAAGCATTGAAACTAGCCATGTTCGTCGGCTTTGCGGCAGGCGGAGTGCCGGGTGTATTCACTGCCTTGCTTGGTGCGATCCTCCCACCCACAGTCATGATGCTGGTCGTTTCTGCTGTCTTGCAGCAATTTCAACAGGAGGACTGGCTCAAGGCATTTGTAGCAGGCATGAGCCCGGCCGTGGCGGCGTTGATCATTGTCGTAGCCTGGGAACTCTTCCGCGTGGGTCAAACAAAAAAGATCGGCAGGCGCACTTTAGTCATCGCCGCGTTGAGCGCAATCGCCCTATGGTTTGATCTGCCCTCGCCCCTGGTTTTGATCGGCGCAGGAGTTCTCGGCGTGATCCTATTTCGTTAAGTGAGATTCATTATGCAACCTGAACTATTAATCGCAACCAACGGATATAAAGGTACATTGCCAGCCATTGAATATGGGACGTGGCTCGCTGCCAACCTGCAAATGAAAGTTACGCTTCTGGGCGTGACCGAGAAGCTGAGTCCTGCGGCGATAGATGACCACCACCCTTTGGAGGATGTCTTCGCGCGCGCTGTGGAATTATTTCAACAAAACCATGTGGAATATAAACTCGAAGTCGAGAACGGGAACGCGGAGGAAATCATCCCGCTCAAGGCGAAGGAAGGTGAATTCATCAGTGTGATCGGGCCTTTGGGACGTCCGCAGATTCGCCGTTTGATATCGGGACGTTCCATCCGTCATTTAATGGAAGAGATCGAACAGCCGATCCTTTATGTGCCTGTGGCAAAACTTCCCTTGAACAAGCTATTGATCTGCATTGGCGGGCTGGGTTACGAAGTAAACGCGGAACATATCGCCATGCAAATAGCAATGAAAAGCCGCGCCGAGATCACTTTGCTTCATGTTGTCCCTCCAATTGATATGAACTATCCCACCGCAAAGACCGTGAGTGAACACTGGCAGACCCTTGAGGATACAAATACTCCAGTTGGGCGGAGCCTGCGCCAGGCAATGGAGATCGCCAAAAACGATGGGCTGACCGCCAACGTAAAAGCGCGCCAGGGCAATGTGGTGGAGGAAATTTTGGCTGAAGTTAAAGAGGGAAGTTACGATCTGCTCTGCATGGGCTCGCTATATAGTTCACATGCACTGAGGCAATTCTACGCGCCCAATGTCACTGCGGAGATCGCGGCAGACATTCATTGCCCAGTGCTATCAGCGAGATATAAAAAGGAATAAAGTTGTGGGAGTGATTTAAGGCAAGCCAAACCAGACTCAAAATCCTATAACCCCGGCGTATATTTCTCTTCCCATTCCGCAATGGCAGCACGGATGGCTGTTTTGATGGCCTGATCTGGGACCTCATCTACACTGGAGAATTTTTGCAGGCCTACATAAACTTCTACTGCGCCTTCGGCTGATTCTACAAGGCGAATCCCATGCCCTGCAAGCGGAGTATCCACCAGTCGTGACTGCAAAATGGAATCGATCTGTCCCACAATGCTTAGGGATGCAAAAGGTCTTTCCTCAACAGTTTTCTTTGGAGGTGAGAAGATCGTACCCAGAGATGGCTCAACTGGTTTAACAGGCTCAGGAGGCAGCGGACGTGAAATGGGTCGGTGCACGGGCGGCTCTTTTGGGAAGGATGATAAAGAAGGAGTCTGGGCAGGCATCATCGTGGGAGGAGGCGCGGCAGGCTTTGGGGCAGGGGCAGGCTGTTGAGTCCCTCCGCCTTCGAGGTATGGTCGAAGGACCGTGAGCAGATCGATCAAGCGTTTTCTTTTATCAGGAGTTAATGCGCCGCTGACAGGCGTTCCATCTATTTCAACAACGGCATGTCCATTTTCATTTTTGATTCGCAGCAAGCCGGGGTCATCGGGCGTAGCCTGAACGTTATGTGCCAGATGTTGTTCGGCTTGCGCAATCTTCCGCTCCGCATCTTTTTGAGCATGTTCTGCGCGGGCTTCGGCTTCCTTTATTTTCTTTGCAGTACGATTGTTGGAATCGAAAAAGCCGATCACCCAGCCTAAGATCAATGCTGCAAGCGGAATCAGAATTGGAGTAAGAGTAAATCCTTCTGGCATAGTATTACCTCAAACGTTGACATTTCGGACAAACATGCGTACCGCGTTGACCAACCGTGAGTTTTTGTATTTCTGTACCACAGACAAGGCATCGTTCTCCTTCGCGGCCATACACACGGAAATGGTTTTGATATTCACCGCCGCGATAAACCCGGTCTATGCTGGCACCGTTGCGGCGGATGCCTTCCATAAGCACCGACTGGATCGCTTCATACAAAGCCTGGGCCTGCTTCTGTGAAACAGCATCCGACAACGCAAGCGGGTGAAGTTTCGCCATGTGCAGGCATTCATCCGTGTAAATGTTACCAAGCCCGGCGATGAAAGTCTGATCCAGCAGCAGCGGCTTGAGCAGGCGTTTGCGTTTACGCAGATTCTCAAACAGCCATTTGGGCGTGAATCCGCTTTCGAGAGGCTCAGGGCCGAGTTTTGCGAACACACTCTCAGGCTCATCGGTAAACCACACACGCCCAAACTTGCGGGTGTCGTTGAAGGCAAGATATTTTTTGTTCGAAAGGTTCAGCAGGAGCCTGTCATGTTTTTCAGGCTCGGTTTTACTTTGCCTGATAATTATATCCCCACTCATGCGCAGATGAATAAGCAGATGGTAATCTTGTAATGCAATGTCAAGAAACTTCGCGCGCCGCGTCACATCCCTGATCTTTTGCCCCCGCACCTGTTCCTTGAATTTTTTTGCAGAGGGAGTTGCAAGCGTGCGCGCCCACAGCAGGTCAGCAGAAAGGATGGTGGCGCCGACCAGTTCTGGTTTTATTCCACGTGCAATGGTTTCAACTTCAGGGAGTTCGGGCATATGATATTTATGTCATTGCGAGGGTGGTCTTTGCCCGAAGCAATCTCCTGTTATTGGGAGACTGCTTCGCGGAAGAGCCGCTCGCAGCGACATATTATTATTCGTTGAACATCTCTCCAACTGAGCGGCCTTCGTGCGCGCGTTTGATCACTTCGCCCAATAACGAATCTACGGAGAGCACAGTGATGCGTCCTTCAAGGTATTTCATTTTCTCGGCTGAAACTGGCGCGGTGTCAGTGGTAATGATCTGCTTGATCGGCAGGGCTGCCAGCCGTTCTGCGCCATCACTTGAGAGGATGGCATGAACGAAGGCAAGATACACGTCCCGCGCGCCGTTCTGCTTCACCACCTCCACAGCCTGGGCAATGGAACCGCCGGTATCAACTTCATCATCCACAATGATCACATCGCGGTCGTTCACCTCACCAATCAAGGTCAACGCCTCCGCTTTGGCCTCATTTCCGATCCGTCGTTTTTCAATGAAGGCGATCGGCATATCCATATCCGCCGCATAGTTGCGCCCCTTCTTTGCAAAGCCCAAGTCTACGGAAACCACAACGGGGTCATGCATGTTCGGGCGGATATTTTTATTGATGTGCTCTACCAACAGGTGTGACGCAGTCAGAACATCACCGGGGATCGAGAAGAATCCCTGCACCTGCCCAGCATGTGGATCAAGAGTCATGTAGCGGTCTGCGCCAGCCACTTCGAGCATATCTGCCACCAAGCGTGCAGTGATCGGTACGCGAGGCTGGTCTTTTTTATCCGAACGGCCATAACACAAATACGGCACAACTGCTGTAATACGCGCCGCCGAATCCAAACGCAGGGTCTGGATCATAATCAGCAACTCCATCAAATTTCGGTGAACGGGTGATGACGTGGTCTGAATTACATATACATCCTGCCCGCGCACGCTTCCATTCAGCTTCACAAAAATATTTTCGTTCGGGAACTCGATCACCTCGCGCCCGCTCAATGGCTGTCCGAGATAATCCGATATCTTCTGCGCCAGTTCAGGCGCGCCGCTGCCCGCAAAAAGCTTAATCCCACCGTAGACTTTCAGATCGTGATTAATATGATGCATACCCTACTTCTCCTTCGTGCGAGATATCCATTCAGAGCGCAGCACACTCATGATCAGGATATCATCATACTTCCCAGATTTATAAACCGCTTCACGCAGGCGTCCCTCCAACACAAAGCCAGCCTTTTCATAGGAACGTACGGCGCCGATATTTTCGGTATAGACCCGCAAAAATGCGCGATTCAGGTTCAGGGTCTCGAAACAATGGCGCAGAAGCAGGGTCATCACTTCGGAGCCATAACCTTTGTTCCATTCGGATTTATCGCCGATCATAATTCCAAGCTCGGCACAGCTATTCACAGGGTCGAAGTCAAACACGCCACAATTGCCGATCAGCTTCCATTTCTTTCCCTTGCGCACTTCAATTGCAAGAGGTTTTTCCTTTTGATCACGCTTTGCAAGTGAATTGAACCAGCTCTCTTCATCCACCATGGACATTGGCAAATAAAGCGCGAGGCCGCGAGTCACATCAGGGTCATTCACCCATTCATAAAACAGATTTACATCCTCGCGCTCCACTGCGCGCAAACGCACACGTTCACCATAGATGATGCTCATTTATACCTGCCGTTCATTAATTCCTGCACCGCTTCCCACGGCGAAACATTTCTTTGGATGACCTTTTCAAGCACGCCTTCATATTTCTCCTGCGGGACTTTTTCATGGAATTGATTCCACAACGCCTCACGCATCAACGCCTCCAACTCGACCTCGAGCCTGGCTCGCTCGCGAACGGCCCATCCGCCACTCTGACGGAGGTACACCACATGCCGCGCAATGGCATCTGCCACTTCCACGATTCCCTTGCCTTCAGTGGAAACTGTCCTTTGGATCGGAGGAATCCACATCAGCGAGGCAGATGAATCTTGTACAGGAGCAATTGTCCGCATGGTTGAGGCGTGATGCCTGAAGACTCGTTCCGTTGGATGCGCCAATTCCAGCATCGACTTTAACGCCTTCTCGGTATTTTCTACGCCGGGCCTATCTGCCTTGTTAATCACAAGAATATCCGCGATCTCAAGGATACCCGCTTTAATGGCCTGAATATCATCACCAAGGCCGGGCGCTTCCACCACCAAAGTTGTATGCGCGAGGCGGGCAACATCCACTTCACTCTGGCCCGCGCCAACTGTTTCGATGATGATAGTATCAAAACCAGCCGCGTCAAAAACCTGCACCATATTGGCAGTGGCCTGGGCCAGCCCGCCCAATGATCCACGAGTTGCCATAGAGCGGATGAACACATCAGGGTCACCGGAAAGATCGCGCATACGAACACGGTCACCGAGAACTGCGCCACCCGTGAATGGGCTGGATGGATCCACCGCCACGATTGCCACGCGCCTGCTTTCTACTTTGCGATAATGCAGCGCAAGCTGATTCACCAGCGATGATTTGCCGGTACCCGGCGCACCTGTCACACCGATAAGATGTGCCTTGCCAGTGTGTGGGAATAATTCAACTAAAGCAGTTCGTCCTTCCGGCGCGTTGTTTTCCACTTGTGTAAGCAAGCGCGCTAGTGCAAGACGATCACCGTTAAGAACTGATTGGGAGTAGGTCATAAAATTTACATGAATAAATTTGGTAGGTCAGGCTTGCAGCCTGACATTTCTTGAAATCACGGGCGATGGCGGGTTACAAACCCGCCCTACGGAAGCGCTTAACAACAATACACAGAGCCTCTCGCTCTGTGTAGGGTTAGGCAGACTACCCTGCAACTGCCGTTTGAACATCACGAACAATGTCCTCGGTGGAGGCGCCGGGGCCAAAAACGCCGGCTACTCCCATTTCTTTTAAACGAGACAGGTCTTCATCGGGAATGATGCCTCCGATAAAAACCTTGACGTGAGTTTGACCATTGGCTTTGAGCAATTCCATCACGCGCGGAGTTAACGCCATGTGCGCGCCGGAGAGGATGGATAAGCCCACCACATCCACATCCTCTTGAAGGGCAGCTTCGGCGATCATTTCGGGAGTCTGGCGCAAGCCGGTGTAGATTACTTCCATGCCGGCATCACGCAAGGCACGCGCCACAACCTTTGCGCCGCGGTCATGTCCATCCAAGCCGGGTTTGGCAACCAATACACGAATCTTCTTTTCGGTCATTTTTCCTCCGAGGGAAATATCGTTGAGATTATACTATGCATCACAAATGCTTTTTTATACTTTTCAAAGTTGTAAAAAATAAGAGGATTGCATCTCACAGCAATCCTCTTAAATTACATCCCATCATCTTTTGGCGGCGCGGTTGACCCATAATCCAGCACCTGGCGCATTTGGGTGGCGCCCTCCGGTGGGCCGACAATCTTTTTATCTTCCATCATATCCACAATACGGGAAGCGCGCGTATAGCCGATACGTAGTCTTCTTTGAAGCATGGAGACAGAGGCGCGCCCCTCTTTGCGGACGATTGCCACGGCTTCCCCAAATAGCGGATCGCCATCCACTTTTTTCATCTCCTCCCATAAAGGCGTTTGCTTAAGCGGAACATTCTCGGGGACAGAATCAGCGGGCGTGCCGGCCACTGCATAGGAACTACCTCCGCCCGCCTGCGAACGCCAGTATTCCACCAGGTTTTGAATTTCATGGTCTGAAACGAATACACCCTGCAAGCGCGCCGGCGCGGGAGCGTCCGGGGCTTGATACAACATGTCGCCGCGCCCAAGCAATCTCTCTGCGCCGGGCTGGTCGAGGATCACGCGGCTGTCTGTATTAGAGGCAACAGCGAAAGCAATACGCGCGGGGAAGTTTGCTTTGATGAGGCCAGTCACTACATCCACTGAGGGACGTTGCGTGGCAAGGATCATGTGAATACCGGTGGCACGTGCCAGTTGCGCGAGGCGTGTAATGGTCTTTTCGGTTTCATCGGGAGCGATCATCATCAAGTCTGCCAGTTCATCGATGATGATGATGAGGTACGGCAGTTTCTTCTGCCCCTGTAATTTCATCTTTGCGTTGTAGTCAATGATGTTGCGCGAACCAGCCTGCGCGAACAGGTGATAACGTTTGTCCATTTCGCGAGTCATCCATTGCAATGCGCCGATCACGCGATCCATTTCAACGACAACAGGTCCAAGCAAATGCGGGATGCCGTTGTAACCGGTTAGCTCCACACGCTTTGGGTCAACCAATACGAGGCGCACATCATCAGGCGTGTTGTAAAGCAGCAAACAAGTGAGAATGGAATTGACGCATACAGATTTACCAGAACCCGTTGTCCCTGCGATCAACAAATGCGGCATGCCCTCCAAGCTAGCAATGATGGGAAGCCCACCCACGTCACGCCCCAGGCCAAAGTTGAGTGGCTTCTTATTATTCTTATAAACTTCGCCTTCCAAAATATCGCGCAGGGCCACCATCGCCATCTCTTCATTCGGAACTTCGATGCCCACATAACTATGGCCCGGCACCGGCGCTTGAATGCGGATGCGCGGCGCGGCCAATGCAAGCGCGAGGTCATCAGAGAGGGATGCGATCTTGCTCACGCGGACCTTCGTCCGCACGCCGCCTCTAGACTCAAGAAATAGCGGCTCCACTCCGAACTGCGTGATCGATGGCCCGCGGCTGATCGCAACTACCTGCGCTGGTGCGCCAAAAGAGGCGAGGGTTTCCTCTATTAATCGTGCCCTCTGTTGGATGAATTCCTCATTGATGGCTGGTGTATTGCCTGAATCAAGGATATCGCCGACGTTGGGTAATTTCCACTGAATGACAGCCGGGCCGCTGGTTGTGCGAATAGGTTGAGCGGGAACAGCAGAAGCTGTCACATGAGGCATGGCGGAGGAATCTATCGGCGTGAAATCATCTGTCGGGGCAGGAACAGGAAAGAGCGGAGGTGGAGGCGCGATAGGCTTATTCAACAACTGACGAATTTTTATAGTCAACGGTGCGAGCCAGAAAAATAATTCCGTAACGGGTTTATCCAACGTGACTGCAATGCCGATGATGAGCCAGGCGAACAATGCAATGAATGTCCCGCCGCCGCCAAGCCCGCCCCATAACACGCGTAAGAAGAGTCCGCCGAGTGCGCCGCCGCCTGCACCTGTGAGTGCAATGGCTTCGGCGGTTTCAGCGGTTGCGACAAAGGCGTGTAAAACGGTGAGCAGCCAAAGGAAAAGGATGACACTGCCGATGGCGCGTTCGAGAGTGAGGGGGGGGATGCGTTCGATCTTGCGGAAGACCAGCCAAAGGCCGAAGATGAGCAAGCCGAGCGGAAGGATGTAGACTCCCCAGCCAAAAATTTGTGAAAGGAAAAATATGGCGCCGCCGATGATGGCGGAACGGTTGGCTGAAATTAACCCCAAAAGAATGATGATGCCAATAAATGCAAGGATGATGCCGACAACATCCAGCTTGCGTTCGTCGGAGAGATTTTCCCACCATGAAGGTTCACGATGAATAGGCGGAGCATGGTGCTGCGCAGATTTATTGCGCGGCGATCCTCCTTTTTTTGGTGGGAGGGTCTTGCCCACATGTTTAGTATTTTTTTTAGAAGTGGTGGATGGTTTGAGGAGAGGCATTACAGTTTACGATTTTTGATTGACGATTTACGATTAGTATCGCGTACTCGTAATCAATATGTCTACTTGTCTACGTGTTTACTTATTTACTCTATTTTTCAAAAAAGATTATAGCACAAATGGTCTGTTTTCTTTGAGGTACAATTGCAAGGCTATTGGCTCTATAAATAAGCTAACCATTTATCTTTTCCGCTAATCTTCGCGAATTCACGCGAATTTTAAAAAGATTGGCGAGGATTAGCGTAAATTCGCGGACACGGTTTTTCTTTCTGCGATCACCCATTGTAAGGACTCAACCTTGTTCGAAATCCTTTTTCTTGGCACATCTGCATCCGCGCCATCTGCAAACCGCGGACTTTCGGGGCAAATCGTTTCTCACAACGAGTATCGGTTTCTAATTGACTGCGGTGAAGGCACACAACGGCAGATCCTTCAATCCGGTATCGGGTTCAAACGTCTCACGCGCATATTACTGACTCACGGGCATCTCGATCACATCCTTGGCCTCGGTGGATTACTTTCTACATTCTTAAGATGGGAAGCCATTGAAGAGCTTGAGATCTTCGGCGGGCGTTCCACACTGGAGCGCGTGCGAACCCTTCTTTATGATGTAGTGTTGCGCGGTAACCAACCTCCCATGCCTTTGAAATTGACTGAGATCAAGCCTGGCCTCGTCTTTGAAGCGGATGATTTCACAGTCACTGCGTTTTCTGTTTCACATCGTGGGCCGGATTGTCTGGGTTACCTGTTCGAGGAAAAAGCGCGCCGTCCATTCCTGGCAAGCAAAGCGGATGAACTTGGAGTCCCGTTCGGACCCGAACGCCGTGACCTGGTTGCTGGAAAAGAAATTACCCTGCCCGATGGCAAACGCATCTCACCGAACGATGTGCTGGGTGACTGGGAAAAGGGCAGTAAACTCGTCGTTGTGGGGGATGCCGGTAAAACAGACAACCTGCTCGAGGTCTGCAAAGATGCGGATGCTTTGGTTATTGAATCCACTTATTTGGATGAAGAAGAGGAAATGGCAAAACAGTTTTCACATCTCACCGCGCGGTTGGGTGCGGAACTCGCCATCAAAGCCGGGGTTAAGAAGCTGATCCTTACGCATATTTCGCGCCGTTACCGCGGAAAGGATGTGCTTGCAGAAGCGCAATCCGTTTTTCCGAATACAGTAGTGGCACGTGATTTTGATACATTTCAGGTTAAGAGAGAAATTTAGATGGCAGAAAAATTTACAATAGGGGTGCTTACTTCCGGGGGCGATGCGCCCGGTATGAATGCTGCTATCCGCGCCGTAGTGCGGACTGCATTGGCAAATAACATGGAAGTCATCGGCGTCATGCATGGATACGAAGGATTGGTCAATGGTGAATTTCGCCCCATGGGTGCACGCGATGTGGGCGGTATTTTGCAGCGCGGTGGGACAGTATTACTTACAAGTAGAAGCAAGCGTTTCATGGAGCCAACCGGTCAGCGGGAAGCCATCCGCAAGATGAATGAAGTGGGCATGGACGCGTTGATCGTGATCGGCGGCGAAGGCTCGATGAATGGCGCGTATGCGCTTTCACAAAAAGGGGTGAAGGTCATTGGCATTCCCGGTAGCATCGATAATGACATTTGGGGCACGAACATCGCCATTGGCACAGACACGGCCATGAATACCATCATGGAAGCCGTGGATAAATTGCGCGATACAGCATCCTCCCATCAACGCGCATTCCTGATCGAAACCATGGGACGTAACAGCGGCTACCTCGCAGTGATGGCCGCCATTGTCTGCGGGGCGGAGGTAGCTTTGATCCCCGAGGTGCCGATCACAGTGGATGAAGTTGCCATGTCTGTGGAGGAGGCCTACCAACGAGGCAAGACTCACGCCATCATCATCAACGCGGAAGGATCAGGCATCCGCACCACGGATTTGGCGCAGCGCATTGACGATCTCGATGTTGGCTTCAAAACACGCATGACCATTCTGGGTCACATTCAGCGCGGCGGCTCACCGACTGCCTATGACCGTCTGCTGGCATCCCGCATGGGTGTGAAAGCAGTAGAAGCATTGGTCGAAGGTACGCACGGCGTAATGACCGGCCTCAAAGGCAAAGGGGTGGATTTCATTCCGCTTTTCGATGTGATCAGCAATAAACGCAAGGTCAATATGGAATACTTCCACATGGCGAAGGTATTAGCCCGATAGCTGTTGGCAATTAGCTTTTAGCAATTAGGACGGTGGTTAGTGGTTATACTAACCGCCGTCTGCTTTTAATTTTTGGATCAAGTGGAGAGCCGACTTTATGAAAACTCTATGGATTAACTACGAGCCTCCATTCGGGAAACCCTTTATTCTCCTCGCCTTTCGTAACTCGAAATATTTCCTTTCCATCAAAAGTTGCGACAAATATGTTGTATCTTTCTCGACCTTGTACAAATGCAAGCCAGTTTCCAAATGGAGCTGCCGAAGGGTTGACTGAAATAAGTTCCCTGTCCACTGTAATAGAATTTTCAACCTTTCCCTCAACGTCAATTGAGAAAATATTGGAATTGAAGTTGTTATGTATGTAAGTTTGCGAGCGGGTGAAGAAAATCAATTTCCCGTCTGTGGATGCATGTTCGATAATATTGTTTTCCACTGTATGGGTAATCTGCTTCACATCGGAGCCGTCAACATTGGCAGTGTAAATCTGATAAACAGATTGGTCATCCCCACCTACAAAGAGTATTTGCTTTCCATCTGGCATCCACGTTGAAAAGCCCACAACTGAGCTAAATGGAAAGGCAGTAGGATTTTTCCCATTTTCATCTGAGATAACAGCACGACATCTTCCATCGCAAACTGTATATATAAGTTTATTGTCGATTGACCACGATGGAGAGTCCTCAGACTCGGGGCTCGCTGTAACATTTTTCACATTTTCGCCATTCCATTCTGAAATGAAAACATCGGATCTTTCATCAACGCCAGCGGCGGAAAATGCTATCTTCTTTCCATCTGAAGACCACCCATAAGTTAAGATTTCGCCATAGGGCCCGCGAGGATTTTTGCTAGGTTGTTTTGGTATTTTTAACAACAATTGAGGTGTACCAAAGCAAAGTGTTTCTTTATCCACGCATTGAACATCCACAGCAAATATGCCTTGATACTGTATAAAATCTGACGCAAACGGTGCTACATAGGTTAGCTGATATTTCAGACTTGGCAAGTCTGTGGCTGTCGCATGAGGTAATGTAGGGGCAGGTGTGGATAATGGTTGGTTTGTACTACATCCAGCCAGACCAATAATCAGACTTAACAATGCAATACGTTTGGCAAACATGGTTATCATTTCTCCAAATTGTTTTGGTACACTTAAAGTTTGCTCTTGATTACCGCTTTAATGTCGAGTTTCTGCGAATTTCTAATCGCTAATTGTTACTTGAATCACCGCCACATCAACTACTTGATCGGCCCGAACAACGACTAATTGCACGGCATACAATCCACTTAATCCTGTAGTATCCCATTCCGCAAGCACATCATTTTCAATTGGTGTGGTTACATCTGAATCTAACTGAATCCATTCCTGCGGATTCAACCCCTTACCAACCTGCACACGATAATAGGAAAATCCATCTCCAGTAGCAGTCCCAATGATTTGCACAATGCCATTCACATCCGCAAATAATTGTGGGGAGGTAATGTTCGCAACAGGGTTAACAGGTGGGGCTTGAATGGCATCATAAGAAGTTGGGGGAATATCCAGGCCTGCACTCTGCGCCCACTCTCGCGCATTCTCAGGGACAAGCATATACACACGGGTATCAATTAATTCTGGCGGCGTGAACACTGTGGCAAGCAGGCCGGTTTCACGATTGACAGAAAATTCGCGGAACATATTATCTACCTGGGTCGGTTCACTGCCATTCAGGAAAACTTCTGTTACCAAATTTGGGCATTCACGCGTGGGCAGCATTCCCGAAGGATCGCAAACTGTCATAGCGGCCACACCTTGCGGTATTGTCCAACCATCTGTGGGTTCGCCTTCGGAAACAGTTTTCATCAAGGCATTCCACAACACTGCCGGGAAACGCGGAGTTACCCCCCACTGTCCCCCCTCAAGGGGGGATGAAAGGGAGGTTTCACCGCGTGCACCGGTCCATATTGTCACCACATAAGATGGCGTGAACCCGACCACCCAGGCATCGCGCCCATCGGAGGTTTGCCCAACCTTCACACCTGCGGGCCTGCCAATTTCCAGCGTGTTCGTCCCACCCAAAGATTGTAGGCGCGCGGTTTCATCGCTCAAAACATGAGTCATCAAATATGCCATCGCGGGAGTCACAACGGTTTGCGCCTGCGGCAGAGACCAATCCAACAGCATCACATGATCCGCGCCTTCCACCCGCAGCACGCTCACCGGCAAAAATTCCTCATGGATGTTCTGACCAAAATACACACCTTGAGTTCCGAACACACCATACGCGCCCGCAAGTTCAAGCATGGAAACATCTGCATTCAGATCAATGCCAAACGACGAAGCGATCTTCGTCACATTCTCAATTCCCATTTGCGTTTTCAAAATTTCAACAGGGATTTGATAATCGTTCGCCAAAGCGATTCTTAATCGCATGGGGCCATGATATTCGCCATCAAAGTTTTGAATGATTTCGTTACCGGGGATATCCCACGTTAACGAGCCTGGACTCAAGCCCCGCGTGAATCCCGTCAAATAGACAAACGCATCCAAACTGGACCCGGGCCTGTGTGCGCTTACAAGAGGAGTTTCCACACCTTGATTGGTTTCGCCCACCATCGCCAATACCTGGCCTGTATTCGGGTCTAGGATCAGCGCGCTTGCGGATGAATCCGCAAATGTGACAGTAGGCGGCAGGGACGGCAACAACCGCGCAGAGTCACAGTCGGCTTCGGGTTCGGGCAAGCCTGCCATGCGAGTTGCATACACTTCCGTAACGCAAGTGGCTTGTTTCTGCAGTTCATAATCCAATGTTGTGATGATGGTCAATCCGCCTCGTTCGATTCGTTCACGCGGAATTTGCGAGTCTAATTGGGATAAGACCAGGTTCACGAAAGCAGGGGCAATTTTCGGCGGAGTCGGAGGCGTCGTCTGCATCTTCGGAGTCTCCGCTAATGCAATCGCTGTCGCTTCGTTACTCGCCAGTCCAAGCTCATTCAAAATATAGTTCACTTCGCGTCCGCGCTGCAACGCCACTTGTGGAGCATCCAGCGGATTGAGCGCAGGCGTTTCGCTCACAGCGGCAAGGATGGCAGACTCGGCCAGTGTGAGTTCGGAGGCAGGCTTGTCAAAATAAAGTTGGGCAGCGGCATCCACACCGTAAGCATGGTTCCCGAAATTTGTACTGTTCAAATACCATTCGATGATCTGGGTGCGCCCGAATTGCGCAGTGATCTGCGCTGCAAGGATGCGCTCACGAATGGCACGTCGCAGTGAAGGCGGTTCGTTATAAAGCATCAGCCCACTGACGATTTTTTGCGCAATGGTAGGGTGAAGTTCAGGATCGTCATAACCTTGAATGGCATAGCCAGAATGAATACGAAACTGCGGGTCGGCAACGGCAATGACGGCATCGACCAGACTTTCAGGAATATGCTGCGGGTTTTGTTCATTGACGGGAATATAACGGCGCGGTGAATCATTCGGTGCAAAAGTGATGAGCAGCTGCAAACCCATGCGGTCATAAATGCGTGTGGGTTGTAAAAGCAAACCATTGGGCGGGTTTAATAAGCGAGGCAGAATTTCAGTGGATGGAAGTTCGCGAGTGACATCGGCATAAGCGAATGCACCAATGATGATGACTACGGCCAGAAGAAGCGAAACAAGAATGCCCCCGCTGATGATCATTCCGCGTGCCTGCGCTGATCTTTTATTTTGTTGCTCAAACCTGCGTTCACGGCGGGTTCTTAGGATGGGGAGAGTAGAGGGCATGGCTCTATTTTACACACTATCTTTGTTATGTCACCCTGAAGGAGCGTTCATTGCGACTGACACCGTACCTGCGTTCGGTGCAGGTGAGGGTCTCGGACGCCGTAATAGAGATGCTTCGGGAAGAACACCCTCAGCATGACACAACTAGGGGATATACATTATTCGCGTTAAAATGAATGTGAAATCATAAGGAGGCATGTATGGCTTGGGAACGAAAGATCATGCGCAAGGTACGCGTGCGTAATTCACAGAAAAAAGGCGTGCTGGCAAGATTGCTGACCGCCATTGCTGAAGCGGGCGGGAGTACTGGCAGTATCGTACTTTTGACGGAAACAACTCAAAACGTGGTGCGCGATATCACCATCACTGCCGAGGATGAAACATCCCTCGAAGCGGTTTTGGAAGCCATGCGGAACAACGAAGGCACGAAAGTGATCGAAGTGCGCGACGAAGTTCTGGAGCTTCATCAGAAAGGCAAGATCGCGATTCGTTCACGCTATCCGATCGAATCGCTGACAACGTTGCGGCGCGTGTATACGCCCGGCGTAGCAGAAGTCTGTTTGCGGATTGCCAAAGACCCATTACAGGCTAGGTTGTATACCAGCATCAGCCATATGGTGGCGATTGTTACCGATGGCACGGCAGTGCTTGGGCTTGGGGATATTGGTCCGCTGGCAGGGATGCCCGTGATGGAAGGCAAAGCCATGTTGATGGAAACACTGGTGGGACTTTCGGGGATTCCAATTTTGCTGAACACAAAGGACCCGGATGAGATCGTGGCTGCGATTGCTGCCATTGCACCCACATTTGCCGCGATACAACTGGAGGATATATCCGCGCCGCGCTGTTTTGAGATCGAAGAAAGATTACAAAAGATGCTTGACATCCCCGTCATGCATGATGACCAGCATGGGACGGCAGTGGTCTGCACTGCGGCGATGATGGTTGCCTCACGTGAAACCGGCACAGACTTGAACAAGGCAGTTATCGGGCAGATCGGGCTTGGGGCGGCTGGCTATGCAATTGGTCAGATGATGATGCGTTTGACTCGCAACCCGGTCTATGGCGCAGACTTGAGTCAAGATGCGTTAGTGCGATTTGAGAAGGCTGGAGGTATCAAATCGAATTTAAAAGAGGTCATGGAAAAATGCGATATCGTGGTTGCGACGACTGGGGCGCCGAATCTAATTAAGCCTGAAATGGTGCGCAAGGGGCAGATCATTCTTGCGTTATCAAACCCGAATGCGGAGATCGACCCTGACCTTGCCATGGAACGCGGCGCAGCTTTTGCAGCGGATGGAAAATCGGTCAACAACGTTTTGGGATTCCCCGGTATCTTCCGCGGCGCAGTGGATTCTTATGCCACGCACATTACACATGAAATGTATCTAGCCGCCGCAAAAACAATTGCAGAAATGACTCCGCCCGGTGAGCTGGTGCCAAATCCGTTGGATAAGAAAGTTCATCATGCCGTGGCACGTGCCGTGGCAGAAACGGCGATCAAACAAGGCATTGCCCGCGCAGATTATGTGCCGTATGTGGATGAGTAGATGTAAATAGCTCACTTCATCGTGTCATGCTGAGCGACAGCGAAGCATCTCTGAGATCATCATCGAGACCCTTCGCTGTCGCTCAGGGATTCATGACTTGTGTGTAAAGGGAGTAAATAATAAAGCGACTCCAATAAGTCGCTTTATTATTTACAACATCACTATCCACTATTCACTTGTTCCCATTATGTCCATTCTTTTTCAAAATCTCTTTCAAGGTTGTGCCCATGCGTGTGATACCTTCACGAATCGTATCTGGTGAAGAGAAGGAGAAGTTGAGTCGCATGGTATTCTCGCCGCCGCCATTGGGATGGAAAGCCGCACCCGGCACAAATGCCACCTTACGTTCTATGGCAGATTTCAGCACCTCGGCTGCATTCACATTCTCCGGCAGCATACCCCATAGGAACATGCCTCCCAGCGGCTTCGTCCAGTGCACTTCTGATGGGAACATTTCATCCATCATTTCGAGCATTACATCGCGGCGTTCCTTGTACGTCGCGCGGATCACTTTCACATGCTCATCCAAAAATCCGCCTTTTGCCACTTCATAAGCCACATGCTGGTTGAAAGAGGAGGTATGCAAATCTGCGGCCTGTTTTGTAATCACCAGTTTACGGATCACCTCCGGCGGAGCGACCACCCAAGCCAGACGCAAACCGGGAGCGAGCAACTTTGAGAAGGTACTTAAGTAGATCACATTGCCGCTGTATTCGCCGTCACCATCGTTGCGGAAATGGTTATCCAGATAAACAACCGAAGGGAGATGCTCACCGTCGTAACGCAGTTGACCATAAGGATCGTCTTCGATGATCGGCACGCCATACTGATCCGCCAGCAGAACCAGTCTCCGGCGGCGCTCGAGGCTGAGAGTCGAACCGGACGGGTTTTGAAAGTTCGGGAGGATGTAGATGAATTTCGGTCCGATCCGAAGCGCTTCCTCCAGCTTATCCACGATCATGCCGTTTTCATCCGAGGGAACGGAAATATATTGTGCGCCATAGGCATTCCAGGCCTGCAATGCACCAAGATAGGTCGGCGATTCCACCACAATATAATCGCCGCGATTAATGAATAACCTGCCGATAAAATCCAATGCCTGTTGGGAACCCGAGGTGATCAAAATATTATCACCTGTGATCGGCACACTATACCGCGCGGTATGTCTTGCGATCATCTCCCGCAGGGGGCGGTATCCCTCAGTGGTGCTGTATTGCAAAGCCTGCGCGCCATGGTCGCTTAGCACGCGGTTACATGCTTCATGAAACTCCGCAACCGGGAAAACCTCAGGTGCCGGCAAGCCTCCCGCAAACGAGATGATATCCGGCTGCTCGGTAAATTTGAGCAATTCACGGATCACAGAACTTCCCATTTTTTGCATGCGGTGCGCATACCGATATTCCCACGGTGTTTGCATTTTTACTCCTTGATTAGATTAAAAGATGAAAAAAGCCTGATAGGTACACGCGTACCCATCAGGCTTGCTGACTGGAAGGCAATAGAACGCCAGAAAGACGCAGCGCCAAAATCCGTATCATGGCATCCTTATCTTACCCATTTTTGCGGGTTGATGCAACCGCTTAAAGTAACTGTAAATCGGATGAAAGCTATGACAAATTTCCTCAAATGCTCTTTTTGGACGAAGAGCATAGCTTTTACAAAGTCAGGAAATTCTTAACACGAATTACGTGAATGTGCAAATGGCGCGAATAAAAGCGGAGAAATTCGTGAAATTCGCGGCATTCGCGTTTAGGGTTTGCCATCAAACCAAGAGCCCGTCTATCGATTTTGCAAGGACCATTCTGATGAAGAGCCGCTTCAGACCCAGCCGAAACCTGTTCCTGTGCTTCAGCAGACTATGTCATTGCGAGGAGGGTGCTTTCCCTGACGAAGCAATCTTCAAGTAAGCAGGAGACTGCTCCGCCACTTGCGCTCGCAGTGACATCGCGCCCTACCCAAACAACGCGATCACCATCACCCCCGCAAACACAATCGCAGACCCAACTACACGTACCCCGCCCATTTCCTCTTTCAAGAATCTCCACCCGAGAAAAGCCCCAATCACCACACTCACCTCGCGGATCGCACCCGAATAACTGAGCGGCGCAAAGGTGTAGGCGAATAAGGCCAGCATGTAGGCTACAAGTCCCAACACGCCGCCCAATAATAAATATCCGCGTTTTCTATTCCACATATCTGCAAAGTGACTCCAGCCATATTTTCTTGTGAGATACGGCGTGGTTACGAACGGAACCATCACAAACATGGATAGTCCATACGGCATAGCGGGTCCGTTCTTAACGGCGGTCCCGTCAATGAAGGTGTACATTGAAATAATTAACGCTACAGATAATGCAGTAAGAATCCCTCTCAAATGTGGCTTCTCCCCTTGGCTTTGCAAAAGCGTCGTCGCGCCGATCACGACCATGCCGCCTGTGATCATGGCGAGGCCAAGATATCCGCCTGTGGTCAATTGTTCGCGCAAAAAGATGGCAGACCATAAAACCAGCAAGGCCGGCGCCGCCCCGCGCGCAATCGGATAGACCAGCGAAAAATCATGGTCGCTGTATGCGATGCAAAGGAGGATGAAATAGATTGCTTCCAGAAGCATACTGATGACTGCAAAGAACCACATTTCTTTGGGCGGCAAACCAGTGAAGAAAATGAATACCAGGGAGAATACTCCGCTCAAGATCACCTGCCATCCCATAGCAATATATTTTTCATCCGAATTCTTAAGCAAAAAATTCCACAACGCATGCATGGACGCGGAAAAGAAAAGCAAAACAAGAGCAAAAATTGGCATGGATTTACCTCAAGGGTTTGGGAGTGCGTCCCGCAAGGGGATGATATCGCCTCGGCCCGACTACTTCAAAAACTCGGTCACTCTTTTATTCACTTCATCTGCTTCTTCATGCTGTATCCAATGTGTGGCTTTATGGAACAAAACAGCCTCACCGTTGTCGCACAACTTGATGGATGGCTCCACCATTGCATGACTGAGAGCCACATCATGCATGCCCCACAACATCAAAGTTGGGACCTTTACACACCGCGCATCATTCCTTCTTCGAAAAGAATATTTCAAACTGAGTTGTACTGCTGCACGATACCAATTCAACATCCCTGTCAACGCGCCGGGCTGTGACCAGGCTTTTTTGTATTCCACCAGGTTCTCCGGCGTGAATGTGTTTCTTCTCCCCGAGCCAACCAACATCCGCTCAAAGTCGTGGAAGTTATTCCTGCGGAGGACCCACTCCACGAACAACGGAATCTGAAAGAAGAACACATACCAGGATTTTCTGCGTTGTATTTTATTGTTCAAAACAAAATCCACCATCACATCCGGGTGCGGCACATTCAAGATGACAAGTTTCTCCAGCCGCTGCGGGTGATTCAAAGCAATCGTCCATGCAACGACTGCGCCCCAATCATGCCCCACCAACTTCGCTTCTTTAATCCCAAAGTGATCAAATAAACCAATGATATCTTTTGCAAGAAGTTCCACGTTATAAGCGGATATACCCTTCGGCTTGTCAGATAAGTTATATCTGCGCTGGTCCGGGACGATCACCCGAAACCCTGCATCGACCAAAGCAGGTATCTGCTTCCTCCAACCATAATGGAATTCAGGAAACCCATGCAACAAAACAACCGACGGTCCGTTTTCTGGTCCATCGGTTATTACATGCAGTTTTATGTTATTCGTTTCTATGTACTGGCTTTGCATTGCGCGAGTATACCGCCAATTACAAAACCTCCGAAATTCTCAATATGTCATTGCGAGGAGGGTTCTTGCCATTCCCGACGAAGCAATCTCATCTTTTGAGGAGACTGCTTCGGCAAAAACAAGAACGCCTCGCAGCGACATGTTCATATCTGCAAAATCTGCAGATGGCTCTTTACGGCCTCTTACCAAGCGTAATAGATACATCCACTTTCTCGGTGCCGCGCAGGACACTCAGAACAATCGTATCGCCCGGGCCTTTGTTGGTAATGAGATAAGCCAGCATATCATCAAAGGTGCGGGTCTCACGCCCATCGATGGCAACGATCAAGTCACCACCGCCCAGTAAGCCGGGGATATTGGTGGGGGTACTTCCGGGCTTGATACCGGCCTTATCCGCCGGGCCACCCGAAACAACATCAGTGACATATGCGCCGGTATATTGACTCAGGCCAAGAGCATTCACCATTTCAAGGCTGAGGGCATCCATGGATGAAATCCCCAAGAATGGATAATCATATTTGCCAGTTTCGATCAACACCGGAACGACGCGTTTTACGATATTAATGGAGACTGCAAACCCGATCCCTGAATTGATGGGCTCACCGTTTTCGGTGAAATTCGTGGTGCGGATGGCACGATTGATACCGATCACTTCTCCCTCAATGTTGAAGAGCGGACCGCCGGAGTTGCCCGGGTTGATAGCAGCATCTGTTTGGATGATGTCACCTGCGCTAAATGCGCCTCCATCCGGTGAAGCGTGAGCCGAATCCAATGTACGGCCCAGGGCTGAAACAATGCCTACGGTCATTGTGCTTTCCAAACCAAAAGGGTTACCAATGGCTACTACGGTCTGACCAACTTTCAGCAAGTCTGAATCGCCGAGCGGTTGCGGAAAAAGCTCATCGGCTGGGGCATCCACTTTAATAACTGCGAGGTCCGAATCCAGATCAGTTCCGATCACAGTGCCATAGGCCATGAAACCTGAGTTGAAACGGACTTCCACATTGGTGGCACCCTCGACCACATGGAAATTCGTTACGATGTGACCCTTGTCATCATACACAAAACCAGAGCCTTGCCCCTGGTCGGTAATGATCGCAACCGTACCAAGGCTTGCCTGTTCATATAATACAACCAGGCTTTCCTGCTGCGCGGCCGGGTTGACCACACTGCTTGAGTCCACTGGCGCAGTGGTAACTGCCGGCTCAACTGCAAGCGTTGGCAAAATTTGTTCAGGGAGAGTCGGGGTCTGGCAGGCTAGCAAAGCAAATACCAAAACCATTAAAGCCATAATGCCTTTTTTTGTTTTCATGATACTCCTCTAAAATTCGTTTTTTAAACATAACGGACACCAAGCCTGCGCTGAGCTTGTCGAAGCGTGCACGAAGGAAAGATTTTTTGGTCTATTGGTTTCCTTTGTGACCGTAGTGCCTTTGTGTTTAAGTTTTTTTCAAAACTTGATTCGAGATGCTTCTTCGATCAGTTCCCTCTGTTTGGATGACAGATATTTCGGAACTTGTACTTTCAATTTTACAAACAGATCCCCTTTACTATTTGCCTTTTTCAAATTCGGCATTCCCCGCCCCGCCAACCTGAAGACCTGATCTGGCTGCGTGCCTGCGGGAATACTTAATTTCACTGTGCCTGCGGGCGTATCCACATCGGCTTCACCGCCCAGGATCAATGTAAAAATGCTGACTGAGGCCGTGGTAGTTAAGTCCGAGCCGTCACGCAGGAAACGATCTTCATCTTCAACGCGGATGACGAGGTAGAGATCGAGTCCTTCCGGGCCCGCACCTGCCACCCGGACTTTGGAACCTGTCTTCACCCCGGCTGGGATGCGCACCTGAAGCTTGCGTCCATTGGTTTGCAATTGGCGGGTCGTGCCTTCGTAGGCCTCCTTGAAACTGATCTGCGCTTCCTGTTGATAGCCGGTCTCATCCATGGCTTGCCCGCCGCGCCCTGAAGAACGCATGGCCTCGCCAAAGATGGTGCGGAAGAAATCAGAGAAGCCGCCGCCGAATACATCATCCATATTGGTGGATGAGCCGCGTGAACCACCCCAATCGTCCCAGCGGAATTCACCCGGGCTGCCGCCTCTTGTACGGAAGTCAGAGTATGCGCTTCCCAATTGGTCATAATGGGCGCGTTTTTTCTCGTCGCTCAGGACCTGGTAAGCCTCGTTAATTTCCTTGAATTTCTCCTCGGACTTTTTATCACCGGGATTCTTATCCGGATGATATTGCATCGCCAGTTTGCGATATGCCTTGCGGATCTCTTCCGTGCTGGCTTTGCGGCTTACGCCGAGGGTTTTATAATAATCTTTATAGTCCATGGTGATATTATTATCCCTGCGTAGGTTGTGAGTCAAGCACCAAAAGATTACACTTACACAACTCTAACCTGTGTTTTTTAAAGGAAACCATGAAATCAATTTGCGTTTTTTGCGGATCATCAGACTCGGTTCACACAGACTATAAGACTGCTGCATATCAATTAGGCGTTCTCCTCGCCCAAAAAGGGCTTCGCCTCATTTATGGCGGCGGGAAGACGGGGTTGATGGGTGAAGTGGCAAACGGAGCGGTATCGGCCGGCGGGGAGGTGATCGGAGTCATTATCCCTTCCATGAACACGCTGGCATTGGCACACATCGGTCTCACCCGTATGGATGTGGCTCCCGACATGCACAGCCGCAAAGCCCGTATGCACGAACTCGCGGATGGCTACATCGCATTGCCCGGCGGCTTTGGCACCTGGGATGAACTCTTTGAAACCATCACCTGGGCGCAAACAGGCGCACATGAAAAACCTGTCGGCCTCTTGAATGTGAAAGAATATTATCGGCCTTTACTGGCAGCCATGGATCATGCTGTAACAGAAGGATTTGTTTTCGACGAGCACCGTAAGGCTGTATTCAGTGAATCCGACCCTGAAGAATTGTTGAACAAGATGGCGGGATATCAACATCCGCATGAGGCGGTGAAGAGGTGGTTGAAAGAGGATTGAGGGGTAAAGAAACGTGATACATAAGACGTGAAACTTAAACATGATTCATCCCGAAATAATATTTCGTGGGTGAGTTTGTTTTTAAGGCTAAAATAATAGGACGCTGATAAACGCAGAAAACGCTGATTCTTGCTTTTATCAGCGAAAATCAGCGTTCATCTGCGTCCAAATAAGTTTGGGGTTAATTACGTTTGCGTTTTTATTTGTACTTTTCAATTATTTACAGGGTTAGGATGATCGGCTCGTTCTTCGTGACGATGATCGTATGCTCGAATTGGGCGGCAATGGTTTTATCGATTGTCTGCAAGGACCAGCCATCATTCTTTTCGACGACGTGCCCTTTGCCGGTGGTGAGGAAAGGCTCAATGGCCAGGACCAGACCTTCGTTAAGAATGCGGCGGTCATCTGGTTTGTAGTAGTTATAGATCGCGGAGGGCTTCTCGTGCAGGTGACGTCCAATGCCGTGACCGGTCAAATCATAAATAACGTTGAATCCGTTTTGGTTGGCTTCCTGTTGAATGGTCTTGCCGATGATATTGAGAGGCTGCCCTGCTTTGGCAGAATGCACGGCCTTGGCCAGCGCGGAGCGGGTGGCTTCGAGCATTTTTTCAATTTCGGGAATGTTCGTTGAGACGACCATGGATGCGCCCGTATCTGCGAAGTAACCATCCATCTCGGCGGAGACATCGATGTTGATCAACTCGCCTTGCTGTAAAACATGGTCGCCGGGGATGCCATGCGCGATGACAGGCGAAATGCTGATGCAGGTGGCACCGGGAAATTTATACATGGCTTGCGGCGCGGACTTGGCGCCTTCTTTTTCAAGGAACTCTTTACCAATGTTATCCAATTCGGCGGTGGTGATGCCGGGTTGGGCTTCCTTCATCATTTTCTTTAATGCCATGGCACAGACGCGGCCAATAGCTTTCAGGTATTTGATATCAACTTCGGATTCAGCGGTCATGATTATTTCTCTGTAATTCCTCGTTCGATGGTTTCGCGATGTTCAAGAAAATGTTCGGTAGTATCGCCCAGTACCCACAGCAGAAGCGGACGTTTCTCCGGGTCGTCTGCATGACGCGGCTTGAGCAGGTCTTCAAAGCTTATCGACTCAAGCTTTGCATGTAATTGTTCGTATGTTTGTTTCAAGCCGTCTATCACTTCTTTCCGCGAACGGTCTTTATTGCGTTTGAAAAGCAACGGATTGATAACTTCCATATTCCAATCTTTTACCGCTTCTTCAGAAACGCCCATGACTTCGTGCGCAGGGCGTTTATCCATATGATAGCCCATCAGGATGTTCATCCATTCAGTAAGATGGGCAAGGTTGTCTTTGGGTGACCATCCGCCTGCGTCGGGCGTAGTCATTTGCTCATCGGTCAGCTTTTCTGCAACCTCTAACAAATGCTTCCACTCATGTTCAATCGCGGACATCAATTCTTTTTTAGTGCCGGGTATCCATTGTTCATTCATGATATTTTCCTATAAAGGTATTAACTTGCCTTCTTCAAGTTTTTCTTTTTCCTGATCCTTGCGCAAGATCCACGCTTCATCGCGGACCAGGGTCGTTTTCTTTCCATCTATTTTGACATATGCCCCATCAGCTAACATAATAACAGGATTATCTTTGAAGAAATGATAATCTGAAAGCCATTCATCTTTCACAGACTGGCTGTATTCATCCAGCGGGTAATGGGGTGAGAAGTTGAATGGTGTAGCGTTTATTCCTTCAAAGTATGGTGTCCCAACATTATTCATATCCTTGGATGTAAGAATGTTTGGGCCGCACAAAATGGCTCCAGCGCTGAACCCCACCACAGGCAGCCCTGCTTGAACCTTTTTTCGCAGATAAGGCATTACTCCACTCACATGCAAACGATGACTGAGTAAAAAGGTGTTTCCGCCGGGGATGTAAACCAGAGAACTATCGCGTATTATATTTTCAATCTCTTTTTGAGACATTAACTCGGCATTGATCGTTTGGAAACGCGCCAACCCTTTGAAGGCCGTTTCGTTCAACTCCAGCCATTGTTCTGCGTAAAGCGATGCCAACGGCATATACGCCACAACTGGATCATTCTTGTCCTCCAAATATGGACGGCTGGCTTCAACAATATAGCTAATGTCATTTTGACCAGGGGATGAAAAGAGATGAAGGTTGGGCGGCATAAAGGGATTGTATCAAAAATAGCAGGAGCAGATTGCAAATCGCTTCTACTACTTATTCAACCTGTTAACAATCACCTTCCGCAACTCTTCCTGCACGGAATCCCACTTCTGATCTGAACTAATCACAACCCAGCGTTTTGGCTCAGCCTTGACCATCTCCAAATATCCCGCGCGGACACGTTCATAAAATTCGACCTCGTGCGCATCCATGCGATTCCATTCATCGCCATTCTTCTTTTTACGCTTAAGGCCAACTTCCACATCCAGGTCAAGCAAAATGGTCAGGTCGGGAGTTAATCCACCCGTTGCATATTTCACCAATGCGCGGACTTCTTCCAAATTCTGCCGATGTCCATAACCTTGATAGGCAATGGTTGAATCATAATATCTATCTGAAATGACGATCTCGCCATCTGCGAGGCGCGGCTTGATGACCTGCTCCACGATCTGGGCGCGCGCGGCCTGATAGAGCAACGTTTCAGTGCGCGGGTGCATTTCCGCATTTTTCAAGTCATGCAAAATATCACGGATCTGTTCGCTGATGGATGTGCCGCCTGGTTCACGAGTGGGGAATACTGTATGTCCCTTTTCGCGCAGGTATTCCACGAGATAGGGAATGTGTGATGTCTTGCCAGAGCCTTCGGGGCCTTCAAGTGTGATGAACATACAATAAGTATAAAGCAAACAGAGGCTGGTTTATCGATAAACAAAGAATAGATAAACTGCAACGGCGACCAGCGCGAAAATGAACATGTTTGTGATCACTTTCCACACATAACGGGTGAGCAGCCGTAGCTTGCCGTGATCGCTTACGATCAACGGAGAGGTACCATCCATGGTTATGACCCCGTTCGCGTTCACCGCCCTGCCGAGAACATACACCTGCTCGCCCTCTTCCGTAAACCGTTCATTGACCCGCATGGACTTGTTGAAGATAAAACCCTTGGTGTTTAAGCCCAGTTCATTCAATGTCGCTTGGACGCTCTCATCAAGGCTCGAAAACATCCCGGAAGACTTATGCACATCATTGTGAAGAACCAGTTCCATCTCATGCTGTGGTTCCAGGCGCACACGGCCGGTTCCATCCGAGACCTCGAACGGAACCGACGAGTAGTTTTTGTAAACTGTGACCCAGCGCGAATTTCTCCCTGACCGGCGTTTTTCCGCCACTTCGAGCTGCCACACAACGCACGGTTTTTTGGTGATCGGGCTGATGATGTTCGAGCCGATACTGTGGGCCTGTCCCATGATTTGAACCTGCTCATTTAATTGGAGGTGGGCTATCTCACTGACAGGTGTGAACAGGATGCGAAGGACCTTCGCCAGTTCCTTCCAGGAGATCAGGAAACCGAATGCGGCCCCAAGGATGCCAATGATATAAATTGCAAATTCACTATTTAGAAAGTCGTTTAATATACTCATCGTGATTCCTCCAAGAGATTGAATTTCCCATATTTTACTTCCTGAAACCATCCAAAACCCAACCGGAAAAAAAGCAGAGAGCAGAAAATAGCGCTGCTCTCTGTTCTCTTAAGACTACTCTCTAAATATCCTCACATGCCTTCTTGGTTCTTTGCCATACGAATGACTCACCAACTCCGCATTGCGCGCCATTTCATGTTGTAGTCTGCGCACTAAAGATGAGCCCGGGGGCAGGTCCACCCAGCGCTCACCGTTGAGGACGGCGGCTATGGCTTGCTTGGTCTGGTCGCGCACATCATCCAGGCTGTCACGCGGATGCTGCTGTTCGGAAAGGTTGTACAGGTCGCCGAGGAACTGTTCCACTTGCGCCACTGTGTTTGCGCGCAAAACATAAATAGGCATGCCGCGCTGTTCGGCTTCGATGACGGTTTGTTCGCGGTTGCGGTAATAGGTGCGCAAAGTGACGAGCACGTTGGCTTCGTTCACATCGGTCACAACAACGGCTGGCACACCGAGTCGCTTGGCGGCCTGCATTAATCGATTCCGCGCCACACCATATGCAAACACACGCACAGTTTGCATTCTCGCGCCAATGTTCGATGTGGCGATCACGGGCGGGTTGATCGAGTCAGAGCGTGAAGCCTGTTCTTGGATAACGGGAACAGGCCTGGCCTGAGTCTGCTCGACAGGCGTCCTTGTGCGGCGCGGCGTTTTAGAATCCGCTTTTGTAGCTGGCTTGGGCGGCGTGGCTTTCTCGATCTGGATCAATCCCGTTTCGTCGCGTGTGCGGATCTCGGGCGGGTTGGGTACGTCGCGCAAAAGTGAATCGACCGCCGACATGATATCGAGATGGACTGCAAAACGTTCGCGATTTTGGATCTCGATCAGCACATCGAAAGTGGGAGGGGCGCGTCTTTCCAAAACTGTTTTCTGGGTGCCGCGTCGACGGGCTTCCTCGTCTGAAAGCGTGACCGCTTCGATCCCGCCGACGAGATCGCTTAAGGTTGGGTTGAGTAAAAGATTATCGAGGGTTTGTCCATGCGCCGTGCCAATCAGTTGCACACCGCGTTCCGCGATGGTGCGTGCGGCCAGGGTTTCAAGTTCGCGCCCGATCTCATCAATCACAATGACTTCGGGGTTATGGTTTTCAACCGCTTCGATCATCACTTCATGCTGGAGCATGGGCTCGCGCACTTGCATGCGGCGTGCCTTGCCAACGGCAGGATGAGGCACATCGCCGTCACCGCCAATCTCGTTGGATGTATCCACGATGACCACGCGTTTGTTTTCTGCAAGGATGCGCGCGGCTTCGCGCAAGAGGGTGGTCTTGCCAACGCCAGGCCGCCCCAAAATAAGAACAGATTTGCCAGACTCGACGATGTCTTGAATAATATCCACTGTGCCATATACAGCACGCCCCACACGGCAGGTTAAACCGACAATAGCTCCAAGCCTGTTGCGAATAGCGGAGATGCGATGAAGCGTACGCTCCATGCCTGCGCGGTTATCGGCGTCAAAAGTACCAATGCGCTCGGTAATATGGTCAATTTCTGCGCGGCTGATCTCTTTTTCAGAAAGGACAATTTCGCCTTCGACAAAGCGCGCGGCGGGCACTCGGCCCAGGTCAATGACAATTTCAAGCAGTTTGTCGCTGCTGTTCGCCTTTTCCACCGCGTGGCGAATGTTGGTTGGGAGAATGTCGAGCAGAACGTCGAGGTCATCTGTAATTCGATGTTGAGTCATAGTTAAAGTACCAAGTGTTTAAGTGTCAGGTGTCACGCTTCAAGTGGCAGCTTTCACTTATATGTAAAATAGAAGAGGAAAGAAAATACTTGCGTCGCACATATTCCAATTTCTGCGCGACATACGGTGCTAGTAGGATGGGTCGTTGAGCATTTTAAGTACCGCCTGTAAGAGAGGTGTCACGTTTCACGTGCCAGGTTTGCCCGCAGCCCGGCATTGATGATGTCACGTGCAAGCTTATTATAGCAGTGTCAGGGGTGACAATAAATTAAAGACTTGTGTTAATTTTGTTGATTTGTCTGACCAATCAATGCATGTTTTTTGTGCCAATTTCTGAGAACGAGGAACACGACAGGCAGGTTCGGGCCGATTCCGGAGATACGGATGGATTTTTTGTCCGTTAGATCAAGCCTTACAAAATAACTCTTTCCATTTCGTGTGCGTGTGTAATCGAGCCTGACGGATGCAATCTCATTTGCACGCAGGCTTCTTTCATTAAAGATGTATTTGATCAAGAGGGTATTGCCATCAATGCTCAACGACTGGGGCAGAGACAATGTTACAAAGGCGATGAAAAGCGCGATGATGAAAAAGAAGATAAACGGGATGAATCCCGCACTCGCTTGAGTCACAAGAAAAAAGCCCGTTCCTACCATAAAAAGTACAACGACAGCCAGCAGAATATAGCCGGTCCAACTCCTGGTCATTTCATTGTATTCCTGCGGACTGAACAAGTCGGGGCGCTTTGTACCGATCCACTCGACGATTTCTTCATAACCGGGCAGGCGCGGGCTGGGAGCAACGGTTACATCGCCATCCAGGTTGTGCAATTTGATGGCATGGCCTCTGCCCGAAACACGATTGATCTCGCTCCAGGTTAAAGTCCTTGTGCCAAAAATGCTTTGGCTGGAAATTTCGTCATTCGAGATGGTTGCTTTGGCCGTTATGGAATAGATGGACAAAAAGAATACAAATACAAATAAAGCCGCAAACGGAATCGTGGCAAAAGCGTCTGCATTGTCGAATGAGGTGAAGATACCAATTGCCAGAAAGGCAAAAACCAAGAATAGAATCACAAACTGGCCCGTGGGGTGTCGGTATATGCGCGGTTCATTAAGCATGGTATTTTCCTCTGGCTGACTCTATCATATTTCAGAATCTTTTCTTATCACATTTTGGGAGTGCCTAATTTCAAAGACAAGACTTCGTTTGTGTCGTTCTGCCTGCACCGTGCGCAGGCACGCGTGAGCGTAGCGACACTTGCGCCGCGCGCCAGTGCGGTGAGAATCTCTACGCCAGTCTCAGAGACCCTCACCGCACTGCATCCGCAATGCGGTGCATGTGTCGCTATCACTCAGGGTGACACTCCTTATGTTTTTGGTTTAGGCACTCCCCAAATCCATCTTGTACCCTCTGTATCCTGTATAATTGAAAACATGTCCCTTTCTGAAGACCCGATCATCCCAACGGAACCGCCGCATCCGCCTCGAGATGAAGTTCGCAATCGACGCAGGCGCGCCACACGTCGTTCCTCCATCCCCACCGATGCAGAGGGACAGGCAACGCTCATCTCTGATCTTTCACGCCGCGCATATCCATCCGTTGAGTTGTTTGTCTTTTCGCTGGTCTGCGGCGCGATCCTTGGGCTTGGCTTTTTACTTGATTCGCAAACCGTACTGTTACTCGGCATCCTGGTTGCACCGTTGATGACTCCCTGGGTGGGCTTTCTACTTGCCATTCTCACAGGCTCTCCGCGCTTTCTTTTTGAAACCCTCATGGCATTGCTCATCAGCGGCCTGCTTGTTTTCATTGGCGGCTTGCTCTCAGGTTTTGCGGCGCGCCTCTTCATGCCGATGACGCTCCCCAACGCTTTCATCCATGCGCGTTTATGGATTCCCGCTCTCGTGGTACTAGCCATTGGCGCGGTCACATTGGTGGCCTCCTTTGCGCGTTCAGAAAGCAAACCTTTCCTGCCAAGTGTTCTGATTGCCTATGTTTTTTATCTGCCAATCAGTGCAAGCGCTTTCGGCCTCGGCGCTGGTTTGGAAGGCACCTGGCCTCAAGGTATGCTGGTCTTTGCTACACACTTTGCGCTTGCAAGCGTGTTGGGTTTGATCACACTTTATGTGTTACGACTCCGCCCTTCGGTGGGCGGGCTCGTTTTCAGCGGAATCGCACTCCTGCTTTTCGTGGTGATCCTGTTTGCTTTGATGAGATCAGGCTCCCCGTCAGTGGTTGAAGCGGATGTACCTCCATCCACACCCACGGCACAGCTATCCGCGCTTCCTTCGTCGACCCCGAGCCTGCTTGCAACAACTACCAGCAGTCTCCGCCCCTCAAACACTCCGGCGCGTACCGCAACAGTTTCTGCCGCAACCAGTGATGCGTTGCTGGCGGAAACACCCAGCCCTGTGCCGCTTACACTTAATGTGACTCTGCCTCCCATCGACACACCCACCATAACACTTACTATTCAACCGAGTGCAACTTATGGAAAGGTGGCTGCAAACGAAGGCGGCGGCGCAAACTTAAGAAAATCGCCGCAGGGAACTTACATTCTAACTCTGCTCAATGGCACCATCGTGGAAACGTATTCGGAATTCCAAGTGGTAGATGGAGTGACCTGGATCCACGTGTTTGCCACGGTCAACGGGCAGAAGATCGAAGGCTGGCTGTTGGAATCAGTTGTAGCCTATGCAACTCCCGCACCAAATTTTGAAGCATCATCCACACCCACACCATAAATAATAATCGTGATTGCTTCGCAATGACGAACACATCCCTGGAGGAAAATAAATGCCCGTTCACTTTGGCACAGACGGCTGGCGCGCCGTGATCTCGGATAGCTTTACGTTCGACAATTTACGCATGGTCTCGCAAGCCATTGCAGATGCAGTAGCATCAGATCATTGGGACAAATCCCCAAACGTTGACCCTAAAAAGATCGTTATTGGTTACGACACGCGCTTTCTCTCAGACCGCTTTGCAGGAGAGGTGGCGCGTGTGCTGGCAGCAAACGGATTCACAGTTTTGCTGGCACAAGCTGATTCACCGACACCTGCTATTTCTTATGCGGTGATGAACACGAATTCAATTGCCGGCGTGATGATCACGGCTTCACACAATGCCCCTCGTTATAACGGCGTGAAATTAAAAGGCGCATTTGGGGGTTCAGCCCTCTCCGAACAATGCCGCCGCGTGGAAGTGTATATCAACGACAATGAAGAGCAGGCGCGCGGCCCAAACTTGATGGATTTCAAGAAGGCGCGCGCAGCAGGGCTGATCCAAAGATTTAATCCATTGCCAGCCTATTTCGACCACCTGCATAAATTGATCAACACGGATATTATTGCAGATAACCCACAGCGTTTTGTAGTGGATGCCATGTATGGCTCAGGCCGTGGTGTGATCAAATCCTTTTTACAGGGGACAGGCTGCGAGATCGCAGAAATTCGAGGTGAAATGAATCCCGGCTTCGGCGGTGTGCATCCCGAACCAATTGCCAAGTACCTTGGTCCACTCTCAAGTGCGGTGAGTTCCGGTATGGGCAATTTCGGCGTTGTGACAGATGGCGATGCAGACCGTATTGGTGCCATGGATGAGCGCGGAAATTTCGTCGACCCTCACAAGATCATGGCGCTTGCACTGAAGTATCTGGTTGAGAAACGCGGCATGAGTGGTGCAGTGGTACGGACGGTCTCCACCACGCGCATGATTGACAGACTTGCAAAACGCTACGGCCTGAAACTAATTGAAACCCCCGTTGGCTTTAATCATATTGCCGATTACATGATGAAGGAAGATGTTCTGATAGGCGGCGAGGAATCTGGAGGTATTTCGTTCAAGGGACATATCCCTGAAGGCGATGGCCCCATCATGGGCTTGCTGCTGGTTGAAATGATCGCTGAGGCGAAAAAATCCCTCACTGAAATGGTGGATGACCTGCTTGCGGATGTCGGCCCAGCCCTCTATGAGCGCGTGGATCTACGCCTCAGCCGCCCGGTTGCCAAAGCCGAGATGACGGAATTCCTCACCAAAAAAGCACCCTCAGAGATAGGCGGCCAAAAAGTAGAGGAGATTAGCCAGCGTGATGGAGTCAAATACATTATGGCTGACGATTCGTGGCTCCTCATCCGCCCGTCAGGAACGGAACCCGTCCTGCGTGTGTATGCAGAGGGGCGCACACAGGAAATGGTCAAGTCATTGTTGGGGTATGGAAAAACGGTGGCTGAGAGCGTGGTGTAGAAAATAAAAATGGGACAGCATCGTGAGGCTGTCCCATAAAATTTAAATTGGATTGACTGTATTATCTTGTCGTTGGTGCAGTTCTTAACCTGCGTGCCAGCAGGATCACAATCACAAAAGCGAGAGCCATTGTTGCAAGTCCGGGTACACCATAATCATCCAGGAGACCGGTCTGAGGTAAGGCTGTCGTAGTTGGGACAATAGTGAGCTGAGCGGCTGCGGCCTGGGTTAATGCTGCGCCGACAGTGGCAGTGGCTGCGGCAGGTGTACCTGCCTGGGCAGCGCTGGTTAAGCTGGGGTCAAGGGTTGCGGTGATTGTGGCAACATTTACAACTGATGTTGACGTAACTGTGGTGGTGGGCAAAATGGAAGCCTGGAAAGTGGCAGTCAATGCACTGTTGATGAAGTTATTGGCGGCCTGGGCTGTCAGGGTGGCATTGGCAGCTGCTTCTTGCTGTGCGGCGGTTCTGCCACTTTGACCGAATAAATATACACCCACGAGACATGCAACCGAGATCAATATGATCCCGCCCAGAATCCCCACAGCCACCAGAAAAGTACGGTTATTGTTGGCTTCTTCTGGAAGCGCAGCTTCATCAAGTTCGTCATAATTGGTATCATCGAAAGACATGGAGCACTCTCCTGATTATTTTGTCATCGCCGAAATCATGCAAAATATCTTCGCAATAACATTTATATTATCCACAGGATAATTATCCCACAACTTCAAGGTTTACGAGAGGCGCAACCACCGTCTCATCGTTTTCAAGTTTCACTTCTGCGGCGAAGGCACGCAAACCACTGGGCAATGTGGTCAACCCGGGTTTAATGGCAACAATCGAACCGATCATTCCCATGCCAGGCGGGCGGCGCATTCTCACTTGCAAGCCTGGCGCAAAGGTTTCCACTTCACGCGGGGCAGGCGGGTCTGATGAAATCGGAAGCGGGATGATTACCTCAGGCCTCGCACCACTATAACGGTCGTAGACCTCCGCATTAATGACTACATCACGTTTGGCATTCGTGCTTAGTAATTTATAGGCCGCAGAATTCATCGGCATGGAACCAAAACCGTCGGTCACCATGATGGGGTATCGCATCTCCCGTGCTTTGGGAATCAGCGATGGGGAAATACTTGAAAGGATAAGTCCACGTACCGGTAATTCAGCGGCGGTTTGCAAAGTCTCTACATCTTTCACAATGCCCGCCAGAATAATGGAGCCGCGCAGGCTCACATCCAACCGCCCGGCGGTAAGGACACCATCGGGTTTTTCCGCAAGGTTCACCAGCAAGCCTGAATCGATTCGTCCGTTGCCCCATATGCCCTGAATCAGCGAACCGGCAGTTTGGATCACCACCCCACGGTTTGGCACAACCTCGATCACCGTACCGGGGATGCCTGCCTTCAACTCCAGCTTCGTCTCACCGACTTCCATAAGAACTTCACCGCCGCCAACCGCCACCACGCGTCCTTCACGCGATGCTCGAACACTGCGCGGGAAGAGCCCCTTACCAACAGCGATCTCTGTGCTTGCGGCAATCCGATCACCCACCTTGCACTTGACGAGTCGGTCAGCAGCATTGGGAGATACATGCAGAAGACGAGCAACATCAAAGAGTACATGTTCACGTGCCCAACTCGTTTCAGCGATCACATCCCCGGGCCCCACCTTTTGATTAAGGCGCGCCAGCACTGTTCCAGAGACGGGCAGCAGTCGTTCACGCACAATGGTGGTAAGTCCGATAATATGATTAACAGGCGCTTGCATATCTACTCACCTCCAAGGGTCCAGCTCCATTTTTTGATGAGTTCACGCCGGCGCACCGCATCGGATGGAAGATCCAGGGGACGTCCGCGCCCATCGAATACCACGCCTAATGCCCCGCCGCTTACTGGGATGGTGCCGCCACGGCCTGATCCAAAGCCGACATCTGCCCCGCGCAAACACTGAATGGACATCTTGCCAACTTCTCCGCTGGATAATGGCAGAGTTTCAATACTTCCATATTTCAATTCGACGCGCGCTTCGGCACCATTTTCATAATTCAACTTTGCACGCAGAATGGGCGTGCCATAATTTGCGGAGACCACCGGGGATACCACTGTGCCCATGCTAAGGAACGCACCAGACTCAAGAACTTGCACAGGCAAAATATTATTCTGTGAGGCCGCCGCGCCCAGCAATGGAAGCAGGTTATTTTGATCGAGGATCACAGTGGTCACGCCCACAGGCTGGAGAGAGTCAAGAAGCAGGAGCAGGCTATGGCCGGGGCGCGAAGCGTCGCTTAATGAGCTGCCTTCCGCCAGGATGGGTTCAAAGAGCGGAGTCAAAGTCGGCTTGATGCTTGCGATATTTTTCGGAAAGTCACGGCGCGCAGATTGCATCGCAAGATATAAAGCTTGTCTTGAAACTGCCTGAGTCATGGCAAGGTCTTCCTGCGTGGCGGCGATGCTGGATGGGTGCAATGATTTTTGATAAAGATAATCACGCAGTGCACTTGGCGACAGGTCAAGTGATGACCATCGCAGAATATCTTCGAGGGTTGTGTAGTTCGTCAGGTGAGAAAGATTTTCGCCCAGGCCAAATTGCGGATAAACGCTGAGCGTGGATTTGCCATGGAAGCCCGCCGAAATGATCGCGGCGGATGAGCCGATATCCACGCTCAAGATTCCTTTTTTTGCGCCATAAACTTTTGCAAGGAAGCGCACCATACGCCCAGTGGCATAGGCAGTCGGGAGCATGTGCCCACCAGACCATAGATCCAACATATCCACACCTCTGATCTGTCGTTTGCGAATGTTGATGAACATACGTGCCAGTTCGCGTTCTGCGGGGTCAATGTCTTCCGTTTCAAGCGATGGGCGAACATTCGGGCTGAAATGCAGGGAAGTGGCAAGCGAACCGACCAGGCTTTTTACTTCCTCTTCCATCTTTTCGTTGCCCGCAAACAATACGGCGGGACGTTTTTCTTCCGGTAACAGGAAGCTTGCAAGACCAATGGGTTCAAGTAATTTTTGAATGGAACGTGATGCGCCGCCATCGGTTCCCCCGGTGATGACCACCAGGTCCGGGCGCAAACGCAGGATGCTGTCAATTTGCTGATCGGGCTTGCGCAGGTCGTTTAGCCCAATCGTATCCACAATACGTGTATAAGTTGATTCTGTCAGCCGGCGTGCGCTATCAAGGGATACATCTTTCAACAGACCAACAACCACCGTTTTGACAGCAGGCCCTGCAGACAGGGTGACGACCAACGCATCCACCCCCGTGCCATTGGGTTGACTCGGCGTGATCAGCCCGCGCGATTCGTCCAGCAGGTTTTTCCCTAAAATCCTTTGTAAATTTGTGATCGCATTACGGGCACCCTCAGCCACGTCCCTAAAGGGTGCTTCGGCAGTGGTAGGCGCAGAGCCGGTAGCCACAAAGCGATATGCACCTTCGATAACATCGAACATCACCGCGCGCGTATTGGCCGCACCGACATCTATTGCGAGCAGGGAGTTACCGTCAACCAGTGAGGATGGCATGATGTCTAAAAATTCCCAAAGAAGTTAATCAGCGACGAAATGCGTTCGATCAACGCAGTTAGCGCAGCGGAGTACACACCTGCAAAGATCGTGCCTAGTGTAATGCCAATGAAGATGCGCCCAACCCAGGCCGAAATCTCAATCAACCCAAAGCGGTGCATGGAACCATCTGCTTTGGGGCGGGCGCCAAAATGGAAATAGATCAATGTAAAAACCGTACCCGCCAGAATGAAAGCGCCGTTAAAAACAACCTCAATCGCGCTGATGTTACGCGCACTTGCGGCGCTTACGTCGAAGGCGTTAATGGTGGCCGAGGCCTGTGGAATCAGAGTCCCGGTCAATGCGCCGGCGATGATGACTGCCGCTCCCGCACCTACCAGGAAGGCCATTGCGATGCGCGCAATTCCCGCTAAACGCGGCGATATTTTCATGAGGATAAATACCGAGCCAAGTAAAGGGATGGCTGCAAAGGCTTTCTCAAGAACGGAGCCAAATGCCAATGGATAAATGAGGCGAGGCACGATCACCTGCCACCATGCCACTGCGGCAATATATCCGGAAGAAACCCCCACGAAGACATACACTGCAATCCTAAAAAGCGGATTGTCCCCGATCAAATAACTAAGGATAAGAAGGGTAAATAAGAAACTAATAGCGCCTGTGATCAGATCAAGAGAGAACACCATGTTATTGCGCCTCCCTTGAAGCCGCGCGGTCACGCAGGCCGAGGGCTAAATTCCACAGGCCGCCGCCAAGCACCAACGCCATGGCAAGCAACATGCCGAGGCTAAAAGCGTCCCAATAGGAACGTGCAGTGCCAGGACGCCCGGCATTGTATTGCTCAAACAGTGCACCACCATATAAGCCCGACACCATGCCGCTGACTTGTTGTGACTCAAAATACGGCTGTATCATCGGTGCGGCTTGTGCGCTCGAAATTACTACAAATGGAATGCTGCCGCGTGCAGATTCAGTCTGCTCGATCCATGTGCGGGCGGCATCAGCATCATCAGTCACTACGACCATCGCTGCAAACTGCGAGAGGGAGCTGATCCCGTTCAGTGGGGCCGAAGCCCATGCGGGGGAGAGGGACATATCAAATGGAACAGTGACATGCGGATTTTGTGCAAAAGCACGGATGCCCATTTGTCCGCCGGGTAGGTAGCCAAGATTCAAATATTGGATTCCGCTTTGGTAGTTGTGCTCAGCCAAAGGTCCAGAAATGAAGCGCTCTGCCAGGATCGCGCCAGTTTCATTGGTGGAGATGAAGGTCAAATGCGGATGTCGTAAAAGGATCATTTGGTCAAACATCGGCGCAGCAGCGGCTTCCATCTCTCCGGCGCGGGCGGGTTCATAATCAACTGCAACCAATACGGGCGCGCCTTCTGGAATGGATTGAGCCACCTGCATTGCACCGTTGAGGTCAAGCGGAACTCCCACCGGCAATGAAAAGACTTGAGTACGCAGAGACAATGGAATCGTGATTGCCACAAAAATAATAAAGGAAAGGAACCAGCGTAAACTGCTTGAAGTTCTCAATGCTGAAAAGGATGCAATTGGAACGGGCGCAGTTTCCGCTGCGAGGATCTGTTCCAATAATGCCGCATGAGCCTGTTGTTCTTCACTGGCTTGTAACTTAATGGAATATGCTTTGGGTTTGCTGGTTGGCGCAAAGCCCGGCATTGCGGGAAGTACACCCTGCAAACCTGCCAGTGCACCGCGCGATTCCAAAGTTTGATCGCTGGGCGACGACATGGAAGATAACTGCGAGATGCCAGAATCCACCGGGCGCATGGCCTGCACCCACGAAGGCAGTTCACCGGGCGCAATCGCATCTGTGCTGGTGATGGGTGTAGGGATAGATGAAGGCGGAGCCTCGGATGCGCTTGAAAGCCAATCTGGCATTTCCGTAAATAGCTCATCCACGTTATCGGTTGCTTCAGAATCTTCGGTAAAAGCGGAGGGTGTAGAGCCTGCCGGGGTAAGCGGTGTTTCCGGTTGAAATGCAGATTCCGCCTGGAATGAATTGAGCCAGCCCGGGGTATCAGCTCCCTGGGCAGGTTCTACGGGTTGCTCTTCAGGTTCTGCATAAATGGATGATTGCGGCGCGGCGGCTCTTAACCAATCTGGAATATCGCTTGAGGCTGCATCCTCTTGCGCGGAGGGTTTCTCCTCTTCCGGTTCAGTAGGGAGGAGAACGGTTTTCGCATCGCTGGATGACAACCAGGCAGGCATCTCTTCTGCTGAAGAGGCGCTCTCTTTATCCCTCAACCATTTAGGAGTTGTATCCTGTTTGGGTTCTTCGCTTTGCGGGAGACTCTTCATCCAATCCGGCAAGCCTTCATCGGATGGGCTTTCAGCCGCTTCGGATTCACCGATACCTGATTCTGAATAAGCGGCAGAGTCTGCGCTTTTGGCTGGTTCTTCCTGGCCGCCCATGGCACGCAGCCAATCCGGTGTATCGAGTGAAAGTTCGGGGGCATCGGAAAATACATCTGCTGAAATATCAGAGGGTGTAGTCTCTTTCGGTGCATTCTCTTCCGCCATTTGACGCAGCCAATCTGGGGTGTCACTGGTTGGCGCGCTTGAGAATGAACTTTCAAATGACTGTGATTGTTCAGGCTGTTGTGCTTGTGCGGCACTATCTAAATTGCGGAACCAATCGTTAGCTTCATCTTTTTCATCCGCTTGTGGTTCGGAGGGCTTTAACCCGGCCAACCAGGAGGGTACATCTTCTTCTTCGGGCGTTCCAGCCGACTCTTCTTTTTCAAAATCATCCTTGCCGCCCAACTCAACCCAACGGACATCGGAAGATTCTGCCTGGGATTTTGTTGACTTTGAAGTAACGCCCGTAATACTGGCAAGCCAGTCCGGTGTTTCGTCTTCTTCATTTTCTCCCGCTTGAGATCGCAAACCAGCCAGCAGGTCATCTGAGCCTGAACCGGACTGCGGTTGTGACGGTGTTTGGGGCTGCTGCAAATTACGTTGCTGAGTCTGCTGGTCATCTTTGCGTGCTGAGTCACGCGCATCCCTTAGCCATTGCGGCAGAATGGGCTCAAGTTCTGCGGTGGTTTTCTTGGTTGGGACCTGCCCGGGTTTAATGGGCGCATCTGCCCCCTTTAGTGCGCCTGTTAAAGGTTGGATGCGAGCCTGGCAATATTGACAAAACTCCTGATCCGGCGGATTGTTTTCTCCGCATGATGGGCACTTAATGATCTCTGCCATTAATTGCCTCCATACGGACGGTCAGCGCCAAACAAAACGCGCAGGCCTGTAGTGAGTGTGCCAAGCGCAACACCGATCAAGATTCCGCGTGCTCCGCCAAGCGCCAGGATCTGCGTAACCCAGGGACGAATCAAAGTGCCGATTACAGGGATATTTCCAAACGGTAATGTGGCCGAGCCTAGCATAATGATAGCGGCTGTCATTAGAAAGATAATGCCCATCATATCGGCACGGCGGCGAAGAAGGCGAATTGCCGCGTATAGCAGGGATATGGTCAGCACGCCCATCAATGCGGCCTCAGTTGGAAGGATGATGCCGTTCATCACGATCTTCATTGTGGAGTGGTCCGGGCGTAGGATCATGCCAAGGAGCAGCGTAGCAACCAACCCGATGACAAGAAGCGCGCTATACGTGCTTCCCTTTTCAGCGCGTCGGATCTTATCCGTATGGACTGCGATCAAATTAAATATCCCAACCAGTGCGGCGAAGCCGGCAAGAATGATTGCCCAATTCAATAGAAGTGTTTGAACATCTGCCAGGGCAGGGAAAAAATAACCACCTAATATTAAGAGGCCCGCCGCGATGGCTATAACTGCGGTAAAGACTCGCATTAGAAAAGCCCCACGAATTTTGCGAATGCGCCGCCAAGCAAGGCTATGATTACCAGCCAGCGTAAAATATCCTGCACAGTCAGGCTGGCTGTATGTGAAGCACCTGCATTTAAATATGCACCTGCGGCGAATAATTCTTCGCCGATCAATGCATCCTGTGTGTTTGCAAAGAGGATGGCCTGCCCGGTCAGGTTTTCGCTGGCGCCGATCATGGTTACGTTTTCACGATCTGAGGCTTCGGCCAGCAGGCCGACTTCGGAGCTAAAATGCCCGACCATGATATTTGCAGAGACATTTTCGTTTTGAGAAATATGCATGGCGCCGGCGGCATAACCAAATGGGCTTAACCCCGTTACGCGGCCCGTGGTTGGAACGTATAACTCATCCACACCTGCGGCTTGATAACCGGCCTGCAATGTATCCTGTGTTAACAAGCCAAGCGCCGGGTCACCGGCAGATGCAACAGCGGGCTTATCACTAACCGATGTGCGTTCTGCAATGATGCGCAGCATCGCCAGTGCCGCCAATGCAGAACCTCCGCGTGAATCCAACAGGCTTCCGTGCCCAAGAGAAACGTGCATACGCGTGCCATCTTCCACACTTAACCCCAGCGTGCGATACAAGCGCGTAAACGCAGGAATCTCACGCAGGTTTGCGGGCGAATTTCGTTTCCAAATGGTGATTACAAGCAGAAGCACTGCGCTTAAGATAAGAATTATCAGAGCAATCATCGGTTTGCCTCCTCCTGAATTAAGAAGGATGCAAAGGCACGCGCTTCTGTTTCCTCTTCGAGTGTTTCAGCGAGTGCGGTCAACTGATCGTTCTTGATAAAGCCGCCTCCAAAATAAATCGCCTGCGCACCAAGCAAAGCAAGAGGGCTTCCTGCTTCAAGGAACGAGGCGATCAGATTTTGAAGTTGATATCGGCGCAAGGACTCTGCCCAGCGCGGCCAAAATTCGCGCGGTGACTTCATAGTTAATGCGAGTATAGCATAATTTTAATGTTGACCCTCATACCCCATGCGGGGGAGAATTGTAGTTCTATGAAGTATGCTAAGGAGCAATGGTTGTATCAGACAATATCTCTGCATCCTTCGGGATCAAAACGATTCCATCACGCACATACCACTTATCGTTATCAATATCCGTATTGCGTGGGAAGGGGCGGATGGTTACATTGCTTCCAATGCGTGCGTTTTTGTCGAGGATCGCGCCTTCAATGTGACAGTTTGTGCCGATACCAATGGGCAGGCCTTCGCGGTCACGTTCATAATAATCGGAGCCCATCACAATGGTGTCTTTGATCACACAGCCTGCGGCGATCTGGCTGCGAATGCCGATGACAGAATGATTGATATTGGATTTGAGGATACGGCATCCCTCTGCGAGCAAAACATTTTGCAGGTTACTGTCTTCCACAATGGAGCTGGGCAGGAAGCGTGTGTCCGTATAGATCGGGAGTTTTGCATCGTAAAAATTGAAGGGCGTTTCAGGTGTGGTGAGCATGAGATTGGTCTCATAGAACGAGCGGATCGTTCCAATATCCTGCCAATAACCATCGAAGTCAAATCCGAAGACTGCGTGAGAAGAGATGGCCTGCGGGATCAGGTCACTGCCAAAATCGTCATGGTTGGGAAAATTCGTTAATAGCTCCACCAACACTTTTGCATTGAACATGTAAATACCCATGGAACCCAGGAATGGTCTCTGCGGATCATCGCGGCTCATATATCGTTTTTGGATTTCAGGATCCTTGGGTTTCTCCACAAAGTCTGATATGCGGCCATTTGCTTCGCGTTTTAAGATTCCGAAACGCGTCACTTCCTGTTTTGAAACGGGCTGCACTGCCACTGTGATGTCCGCCTTATTCTCCCAGTGATATTCGGCCATGGCCTTGTAATCCATGCGATACAAATGATCACCGGCAAGGATCAGTACATACCTCGCGCCAGTGGAGAAGATCTCTAGTAATTGTTTGCGAACCGCGTCGGCTGTGCCCTGATACCAGTCTGCGCTTTCAAGGGTTTGCTCTGCGGCCCAGATCTGCACCCAGCCCTGATGAAAGGCATCAAAGTTATAGGTGCGGGTGATATGACGATGCAATGACACAGAGTTGAACTGCGTCAGGATCGCGATGCGGAAGATCTCTGAATTAATACAATTACTAATGGGAATATCAATGAGGCGGTATTTGCCCGCGAATGGCACGGCCGGCTTGGAGCGCATTTGAGTAAGTGGATACAGACGCGCCCCGCGCCCTCCACCCAAGATCACCGCCAGGACATCGTTCAACGAGGGCATAATGAGCCTCCTGGGAATTTTCTTCGCCTATACACCAGGCGAGATAATTCTTATTTTACACCCGTCATCTTACGAATGCGATGAATCACATACACAATTGGATATGCCAGCAGGACCAGGACGTCAATAGCAGCGAAGAGCAGGTAGAGTTTCATAAATTATTAAGTCTCCAGAAAAAAGTGAATGGACTCGTCTCAGGAGGATTTACGTTTTTCCAAGTTTCAGGTTGTTTAGTTGTTTATACGATTGTACAATTCAGAAAACCCACTGTCAACGCTGGCGGTTGAAAGATATATAAAACTCAAACGTCCTCCTGAAATGGAGGACGTTTGAAGGTGATGTATAATACCGCTTCGAATACAATATTTGTTAGTGCCGAAGGAGGGAATCGAACCCTCATTCCCGTAGGGAACACGATTTTGAGTCGTGCGCGTCTGCCTATTCCGCCACTTCGGCTCTTTTGCGAACGCAAGTATACCACTCCCAAGAACAAGGTCAAGATGAAACTAGGAATTATTGGATTACCCCAATCAGGAAAGACTACCATCTTCAACGCGCTTACGCGCGGTAACGCTCCCACCACTGCCTCTGCAGGGCGCATCGAAGTTCACCAGGCAGTCGTGGATGTCCCCGACCCGCGCGTGGATAAACTCTCCGGCATGTTCAACCCGAAGAAAACAGTCTACACCAAGGTGACATACGCGGATATTGCCGGGCTGGAAACTGGTTCAGCCAAAAGCGGCCTTTCCGGGCAACTGTTGAATCAACTCAACCAAATGGAAGGGTTGATCCTCGTGGTGCGCTGTTTTGAAAATGACAGCGTGATGCATCCCAGTGGAAGCATTAATCCATTGCGTGATGTGGATACAATGTTGACCGAGCTTCTACTGAATGATCTGATCGCCGTGGAGCGTAAGCTGGAGCGCCTGACCGATGAACGCAAAAAAGGTGGCACAGATAAAGTATTAAATGCGCGTCAGACAGAGTTGTTTGAAAAACTACACAAGACGCTTTCAGACAACAAACCATTGCGCAGTGTGGAATTCACACATGATGAGCAGAAGGAACTTTCCAGTTTCGGCCTGCTGACTCGCAAACCGATTCTGACCGTGTTCAATCTTGGCGAAGGACAGCAAGCTCCCGAAGCAAAGCTTGATCATCCCTCGGTTGCGTTGATGGGCAAGCTTGAAATGGAGATCGCCCAACTCGCCCCGGAAGATGCATCCGTTTTCATGGAAGAGTATGGCATCAAGGAACTCAGCCTCAAGCGCATGATCAATTTATCCTATGAACTCTTGCAGATACAGACCTTCTTCACAGTTGGTGAGGATGAAGTGCGCGCATGGACAACGCATCGTGGTGCGACGGCGCAGGAATCTGCTGGGGAGATCCACACCGATCTTTCGCGCGGATTTGTGCGGGCCGAGGTGGTGGCCTACGAAGACTTGATCAGCCTCGGGTCCATGAATGAAGCGAAGGCCAAAGGGAAGCTGAGACTCGAAGGCAAGGAATATTCTGTCAAGGACGGCGACATCATGCACGTCCGATCCAGTTTATAAAATTTACTACTGTAGGGACACAGCGGAACTAATGCGTGACTTTGTCCGCAATCGTCTCGCTGTGTCCCTACAACGTGAAAAGAGGAGAACATAATGGCTTACAAACTTTCCAAATGGGATCTCTCCCCGCTGTATCCAGGTTATGAAAGCGCAGAATTGCAAAGCGCATTTGACATGATCGAAGAACAGGTCACTTCGTTTGAAGGTGTGCGTGACAAGCTCAAGCCCGATATGCCCGCCGAGCAATTTGTGGATGTGTTAAAAGCCAGCGAAGCAACGACGCGTATTGGCAACAAATTGTATTCATTTGCCGGGTTGTCATTCACAGCTGATACACAAGACCAAAAAGCGCAAGCATTGCAAGCGCGTGTGCTGCAATTCCTGGCGGAGATTGAGAATCGCACTTTGTTCTTCAGTTTATGGTGGAAGGATTTGGATGAGGAAAATGCGAAGCGCCTGATGGGGGCTTCAGGTGATTACCGCTATTATCTCGAGGCGATGCGTTTATACAAGCCGCATACTTTAAGCGAAGCTGAAGAGAAGATAGTCAACCTGAAGAACGTGACCGGTGTGAGCGCATTGGGCAACTTATATGACTCGATCACGAGCCGTTACGCATTCAAGATGAAGTTCAACGGCAAAGAGAAGGAAATGACTGCGTCGGAATTGCAGTCTTACCGTTACAGCACTGACCCGAAAGCGCGAGCCGAAAGTTATCAATCACAGTTCAAGGTCTTTGGGCAGGATGGCCCCATCCTTGGGCAAATTTACCAGACGATTCTGCGTGACTGGCACAATGAGAACGTCAATCTGCGCAAATTCAAGACTGCTATTGCACCGCGCAATTTGAATAATGACATCCCTGAAGAGGCCGTAGAAGCTTTGCTGAACGTGGCGCGCAAGAATGTAGGTATCTTCCAGCGCTACTTCAAGATGAAAGCCAAGTATGTCGGCATCCCTTCGGGGAAATTACGCCGCTACGACATTTATGCGCCCGTGGCTGCTTCCAAGAAGACCTATAAATTTGATGAAGCGGTGACCATGGTGTTGGATGCCTTCAATGCCTTCGAGCCAAAGATCGCGGATTTGGCGAAGCGTGTCTTTGACGAAAGCCGCATCGACAGTGAAATCCGCAAGGGCAAGCGTGGCGGTGCATTCTGCTGGTCTGTTCTACCTGAGATGACACCGTATGTGTTGGTCAACTATCAGGGCACGGGGCGCGAAGTGGCGACCCTCGCCCATGAACTGGGTCATGCGATCCATGCCATGCTGGCATCGCATCACAGCACATTTACATTTCATTCATCGCTTCCACTGGCGGAGACAGCCTCCACCTTCGCAGAAATGGTTTTGATTGATAAATTGCTCTCGGAAGAAAAAGATGAATCCGTGCGCCGTGACATTCTCTTCAAACAAATGGACGATGCGTACGCAACTATCATGCGCCAATCTTATTTTGCAATGTTCGAGAAGACCGCACATGAGATGGTGCAAAAGAACGCATCAGTAGATGACCTAAGCAATGCCTATCTCGAAAACTTGAAAGAGCAATTTGGTGACTCGCTCGATCTGAGCGACGAGTTCAAATGGGAATGGGTGAGCATTCCGCACATCTATCAAGTTCCGTTCTATGTGTATGCTTATGCTTTCGGTCAATTGCTGGTGCTGGCTTTGTATCAGCAATTCAAGGCGGAAGGTGAATCGTTCAAGCCTAAGTATCTCAAGATTCTCTCCGCGGGCGGATCGGAAGCACCAGAGAAGATATTAAGCGAAGCCGGCATCAACATCCGCGAGGCGAAATTCTGGCAGGGTGGATTCGATGTGCTGGAGAAATTGGTCAGTGAGTTGGAGAAATTACCTGTGGAAGCGAAGGGAAAACCAGCAGCAAAGGCCAAAGTGAAAAAGGCTGTAGCGAAGAAAGCCAAGCCTGCGAAAATGAAATCAACCAAAAGTAAAGTGAAAAAGAAAAAATAATAAAAGCCATAAGCCGCTCTTCTCAGAGCGGCTTATTATTGAAGAGAATATATAAAACTAAACCAAAAATGCTTATAATTGGAGATGATTAGGGAAAAGAAACTGTTGACTTACGTAATTTCAATTTATCAAAAGCATTAGAACGGAATGGATT
>NZ_JBXMTI010000049.1:0-17890 GCF_057083605.1 Candidatus Villigracilis sp.
TAACCCAAGTTGCTACCTTGGGGAGGATTGACAAAAATCCATGAGATTCAATACAGTTGGGGTATCCCAACCACCAACTGGAGAACCTCATGGATACCCAAATTATAGTAGTGTTTTGTCTGTGTGCTGACATGCTTAAGTCCTTGCATCACTACGAAGATCGCCAATGCCAAATGAGCGATGCGGAAGTGATGACTACAGCCATCATTGCCATGCTGTACTTCAAAGGCAATTTCTCATTGGCAAGTCGGTATTTGTTTGAACAGCGCTATATTCCAAACATGTTGAGTGCCAGTCGTTTCAACCGCAGGTTGCATCGGATAGCCGAATTGTTTTTGACTTTGTTCCTGCGTCTGGGCGAAACCTGGAAGAAACTGAACGAAAAATCGGTGTATGTGATCGACAGTTACCCGATTGCGGTATGCGACAACTATCGCATCAAACGCTCAAAAATCTATCGTGGAGAAGACTTTCGAGGCTATATTGCCAGCAAAAAGCGCTATTTTTATGGTCTCCGTATTCATATCTTGGTAACCGAGCAAGGCGAACCGGTTGAGTTCTTTCTGGAACCCGGCGCCTTGAGCGACACCCGCGCACTTGGGCTGTACAACTTCGATGTTCCAGAAGGTTCACTCATCACTGGCGATAAAGCGTACAACAATTACACGATTGAAGATGTGATGCGTGAGGCAGGTGTTGAGCTTTTGCCGCTGCGAAAAAAGAACTCGCTTCGTCCAGTGCCTGCCTATATGACCTACTTCCAAGCCTGCCTTCGCAAAATCGTTGAAACCACTGGAAGCCTCATCGAACGTCTATTACCAAAATCTATTCATGTTGTCACTGCCAGAGGTTTTGAAATCAAGGTCGCACTTTTTGTACTCGCTTGCAGCCTCAACTTCCTTTGGTAGGTAGCAACTTAGGTTAATTATGATTAATCCTGTAGTTTACACTTTGGTGGTCGAGTTTTTCGCAGAGTGTACACTGCCCCACTGCGTTTTGTGCAGTGCGGTGTCGAGACCCAAAGCGTGGCCTACTTTTTCTTTGCCAGAAACGAGTGCATATTCTTCAGCGCCTGTTTCCATTCCGTTTCTGCGTTGAGTTTTCTTTGAATTTCACCCGAACGCTGACGCATAATTTCCATCACACGCTCATCTTCGCCCGCATCCAGCCAGAAGCCATGATCCTTGTCGGCGCAATAATCCAGCTTTAGATTATAGAGACGATATTGAAATTCATCCAACCCATTCCCACAATGCGGACATGGGTATTGCGTTTTCGATTGGAAGTGTACGAGCGAACCCTTGTGGGGGTCATCATCAAAGGCTGTATCTTCGAGTTGATCCAGTTCATGCGAATCCAGCCACATCCCGCGGCAGTTGGGACAGGACTCCACCTCGATCATGCCTTTGTAATATTTCTTTACCAATTCAGAATTACATTTCGGACAGTTCATTGACTCTTTATGTCATTGCGAGGACGGCTCTTTTCCATCCGAAGCAATCTCCTCTTCCATTACAGAATCCACTAAATCTCCCACAGATAATTCATTGGGTTTTAAATCCATCCAAAGTAAAAACTCCACATTTCCCTTGGGCCCCAATAAAGATGACTTGACCAATCCGCGCAAGCCAAAGCCTTCGCTTATTGCATAATTTAATACATCCAGCAAAACCTGTTTGTGGATTTCAGGGTTGCGAATGACACCGTCACCGCGAGAGACATCCTTTTTGCCTGCTTCAAATTGAGGTTTGATCAAACAGATCAATTGGGTGTTTTCAGAAACCCATTTTTTTATGGTGGGAAGCAATATTTTCAAAGAAATAAATGAAGCATCTACCGTTATAAAATCAATCTTTTCAGGCAGTGACTCTACGAAGCGCGCATTCATCTCTTCCATCACTACAACGCGCTTGTCATTTCGCAGTTTCCAATGCAAAATGCCCTTGCCCACATCAATGGTGTAGACTTTCGCCGCACCGCGCTGCAACATACAATCTGTAAAGCCGCCTGTTGATGAGCCAACATCCGCGCAGACGAAACCTTTCACATCAATTCCAAATGCATCCAGCGAGCCATCCAATTTTTCTCCGCCGCGAGAGACGAAGCGCGGGCCGAGGTCAACTGTCAGCGTGGCTTTAGTATCGGTTGCAGTAGCAGGCTTGAGCGCGACCTGATCGTTGACTCGTACTTGTCCCGCCATGATCAAGGCTTGCGCTTTGGCGCGTGAGTCAGCCAGGCCGCGTTCCACCAGCAAAACATCCAAACGAATTTTTGGCATGTCCCTATTTTACTTGCAGTGATGATATAAACGGGAAATTGGAGAAATCTGATGAGAAATTTATTGATCATATTCGTCATTGTATTCATAATTTCAGCTTGCGCCCCCGCGCCAACCACCCCGCCGACAATTGAGCCAACGCAAATTCCAGCTACGCCAACACAGACTGATGATGATATTGCGCATCCATTCCCTCAGCATGTGAAATATGCACCAAACAGCATTCTGCCTGATCATCGCACCCAGGTTCAGCTGGACAATGATGTACGTGCTTATTACGATGATTGGAAATCTGAATTTTTGGCCGAGGCGGGAGTGAACGCTGAAGGAATCACGATGTATCGCGTGGTTTTTGGAAAAGACCAGCCCGCGTATGAAACAACTGTATCCGAAGGACAGGGCTATGGCATGTTGATCGTGCCGATGATGGCGGGCCATGACCCAGACGCGCAAATCATTTTTGATGGCCTATGGGCATTCGCGCGGGCTCACCCTAGCGAGGTCAATGGGCGGCTGATGGATTGGATCGTGCCTGACCCCACTGGCAACGACAGCGCGTTTGACGGCGACGCAGATATTGCCTTCGGCTTGCTGCTGGCAGATGCGCAATGGGGGAGCCATGGCCGCGTGAACTATAAAGCCGAAGCTCAAAAAATGATCAGCGGGATTTTGGAATCAACCATTGGCGCTGAAAGTCATTTGCCTTTGCTTGGAGATTGGGTAAATGTCGGTGAAAAGGAAGCCAACCAATATACACCGCGTACATCTGATTTTATGCTGGTTAACTTCCGTGCTTATGGCGATGCCACGAATGACCCTGTTTGGGATGATGTGGTTTTGCAAAGCCAGAATTTGATGACGAAGATTCAATCTCAACATAGCCCTGCTACGGGGTTGCTTCCTGATTTTATTGTGCAGGGTGAACCAGCTCCGCCTTATTTTTTGGAAGATTCAACAGATGGCGTGTTCGCTTACAACGCAGGCAGAGTACCCTGGCGCGTGGGTATGGATGCCTTGCTTTATGACGACCCGACCTCGCGAGCAATTGTGCAAAAGATTTCCCATTGGATTCAAAACAGCGCAGATGGTGACCCTTTCAATATCCGCGCTGGATATGAATTGAACGGTTCTCCCTTACCTGACAGCGATTACTTCACAACTTTCTTTGCTTCTCCTATGGGTGTGGCCGCCATGAATGACCCAGCCCAACAGGATTGGTTGAATGCTATCTACGACTCGGTCTATGATGCGCATGAAGATTATTACGAGGATTCGGTCAACTTGCTTTGCTTGATGATAATGACCGGGAATTTTTGGGTGCCGTGAAAAAATAGGCGAGTGGCTAATCTCGTGGGCTCGCTAAAAGATTTTATCGCGGAATACACAGAGGTCATGGAGAAGAATTTTTAAAACAACTTTCCCGAAAGAACATCGAGACAATGTGTGTGCTCGATCACCACAACTTTCTTGCCAGCCCAGATATGCCATGGTGGCAAGAAAGTTGTGTTCGCCACCGATGATGATTGCATCATATTGATTTTGTGCCATAAATAATTCCTTTGAATTTACCAGAGATAAACGGAGATGAATAGAGATTTTTTGAATTGCGAAGCGCTCTAAAGGTCGCTAAGAAAAAACCTTTTAAATCTTTGCGTTCTTGGCGCTCTTTGCGGTCAATCATCTTGTTCATCATGATTTATTCTGCATCAACTTCATGCATCATTGAATGTTGTGATATAATATTTAGAACGTTTATTCTACTTTAGACAATAGGAGAATCCCATGAGTAAAAAAGTGATGGTATTCGTTGGAACAAGCAAGGGTGGATTTATTTTTAGCAGCGACAGCAAACGCAAAAAATGGCAGCAAAGCGACATCCAGTTCAAGAGCTGGAACGTGATGCACATACAATTAGACCCGCGTGACCAACGCCTACATGCAGCGGTCAATCATTTCGTTTACGGGCCAACCACCCATTATTCGGATGACTTCGGAAAGACATGGACTCAGGCAAGGCAGGTACCTGTACTCACACGTTCATCGAATTCAGGCAGACCGGCCAGTACGGTCGATGAGGCGTTCCGCTCTGAGGGCGGCGAAGACATAAAAGACAAACCTGAAAAAATGATCAAGGTCTGGAACATCAAGCCCGGGCGCGAAAATGAACCGAATGTGCTGTATGCTGGTGCTCAACCTGCGAGCCTTTTCATTTCCAAAGATCACGGCGAGACCTGGGAGCTCAACGAAACTCTCTTCGATCATCCACATCGCGGACAGTGGAATCCGGGTGCTGGAGGTCTGTGTTTACATACTATACTATTGGATCCAACAAATCCAAAACGGATGTATATCGCTGTCTCGGCGGCGGGTTGTTATCGCACCGACGATGGCGGGCAGACATGGAATCCTTTCAACAAAAATGTACGGGCAGATTTCATGCCCGATAAGTTCCCAGAGTTTGGTCAGTGCGTGCACAAGATGGCAATGCATCCGTCCAACCCGAATCTCATTTATCAGCAGAATCATTGCGGTGTATATCGCAGTGACAATGCAGGTGAGGATTGGATCGATATCGGCGATGGCAAACTGCCTTCGCGTTTTGGATTCCCGATTGCCGTCCATCCCACCGACCCAAATACTGTATATATTGCACTCGAAGAAAGCGATGAATATCGCATGAGCGTGGATGGAAAATTTTCCATCTGGCGCAGCCGCGATGCGGGCGGGTCGTGGGAACGCATGACGAAGGGTCTGCCGGAAAAAGCGCAGCTCGTCGTTTTGCGTGAGGCGATGGCGACTGATAGCTTTGAAGACGCAGGGATCTATGCAGGGACGAACACAGGTCAACTGTTTTACAGCCGTGATAACGGAGATAGCTGGGACCTGATGGCGGATTTCCTGCCACCAATTCAATCAGTGGAAGCTGCAGTGGTTTAAAAACCATTCACTACACAGGAAAACATGACTTGCCCGCGAAATACTAATTTCGCGGGCAAGTTTTCTTTCCCTTTGCAAACTCGTATGACGACTTGAAGGTTTGGAACGCGATTGCTGCGAATACCCTAATGGGCACGATGCAGGCAAAATCCATCAACTTTTCAGGATTTATTCACACCATTTGCACATTAGTGTTAAGAAATTCCTAGCTTTGCAAAAATCATGATAGTGATATGTGTCATGATTGCCTAATCTAAGATTCGCCAATATAATGCAGTGAACTCAATCAGGTATTTTCTCAATTCACCTTCTAGGAGGATATAAATGAAACGTTATCTGCATTTCGCGCTCTTCATACTCATCTTTATAATGGCTTGCGGTAGTGTTCCCGCAGTGATCCCCACTGCCACAGCTACACTTGAACCGACAGTTACCCCGCTTCCCACCAAATCGCCAACGCCAGTTCCAACTGCCACCCCTAATATAGAAGCTACTGAAGCTGCACAGGCTACACAAACTGCCGATGACATGGTGGTTGATTTGGAGAAAATATTCGGCGATACAGATATCCCATATCAGGATGGGTATCTTGCATGGAAATATGATGATCCTATCAACGTCAGCATGACAGGGCCTGAAAGCAAGGTGACCGGGCTTGACGATAGACTAAGCCTGGCTAATTTCATTATAAAATCAGATGTAACCTGGAGCGCGACAGGCATTATTATTTGCGGGGTCACATTCCGCTCTGAAGAAGACTTGGTATTGGGCAAACAGTATCAATTCTTGTTCCTGCGGCTTTCAGGCCTGCCCGCCTGGGAAATCGCCTTTTATGATTTCGGATATTACAAAAATTCCATTACCAAAACACAATTTTCAAGCGCTTTGCGTCAGGAAAACAATGCGACTAACGAACTTGTTTTGGCGGCTTACAATGAACAATTCACTTTGTATATTAATGGCATACGCCAGGGCCGGTACTTTGATAACAGCAAACAAAGCACGGAAGGCATCTTTGCCTTCTTGGGCAGCCAGGATTCGGGGAAGGGAAGCTGCAAATACGAGAATAGCTGGATCTGGTCTTTGGACCCTCCGGGCAATGGGCCAACGACATGGAAAAATAATGATCTTCTGAAAATGATGTAAGTAACAAGAGACGGAAGTCAGCAGCTTCCGTCTCTCTTTGAATGATTGTGATGAGTGGAATGAGTCGCACCTTACTTAATGATAGGAACCGAAAAAAGTTAAGCAAACTACCAATATAGGATTGAAGTGATATGAGCCAACATGAACGTTCAATAAAACTTGCGTTCGATAAAATATCAGGAGAAGTTCTTGATATTGACGAAGTATGCAGTAATCCGAAAGATTCTGCTGAAATCAGACTACGGTACAGTCGAAAAAAATTATCACTCATATGTTGTGAGTGTAATCAAGAATTGGAAGTATCAAAAAACAAATATGACATGGCTTACTTTAAGCATAAATCGGGGCATGACGACTGCGTTCTTACCGAAAACATTTCGCAGCAAGAACATGAAGAAATTATTGAATTCTTGAAATACAAAGAAAGTGATCGTCACAAACAGCTTAAAAACAAAATCGGTTCTTTGCTTCACAAAGTTAACGAGGTTGATAAGTCCTCTATAGCCATTGATAACAAACTCGTAATTCGTGACAACGAAAAAAGACGACCCGATGTGTATTGTAAATATAAAGACAAGGAAATCGTTTTTGAGATTCAGCTTTCAAAATTACCTCTCAGCTATATTTTACGCCGTCATGATTTTTACAAAGCGCATAGCATGTATCTAATATGGATTTTGGATAACTTTGATATTCACAGCCAAGGGACTTTTGAAAAGGACATTAAATACCTAACAAAGTATCAGAACTATTTCAAGTTAGACGAAAACATTACTGAAACGCTATACCTCGAATGCAGATACAAGGAGGTTTTTCTAACAGAAGAAAATGAACAGCGCGAGGCGTGGAAAAAGAAATCTGTTGCTTTGAGCCAAGTGAAATTTGACGATGAGGATTACCAAATTTACTACTACAACTATGGGGACAATAAAACCCAAGCAGAAATTCAGCAAAGAAAACGAGCTGAAGAAATAAAAGAGGCGGAAAAACGAAAAGCCGCCGAACAACGACGTCGTAATGCCGAGAATAAAGCAGACCGCATCATAAAAGAACTAAATGAATTGCGAGATAGAAAAGAACAGAACTTTATTTCTGCATTCATCCCAATTTCTAATCTTGATGAGGATGAATTGCAAGTGCTTAAGTTGCGTTTGGCGTCAGTAATTTACTGGCTTTCTACGACAGATCAAGATAATGCAGCATTTATTGACTTCGTTCTTAGCCTTCAGGAGATCAATCTTGATGTAAACGCGACTGACAAGGGTGGCAAAACGGCATTTCAAACTGTCTGTGAAAACAAGAAAATTCGTTATTCCTCTATTTTTGTAAAATTATTGTTCAAACGTGGTTATAAGTTAACTGAATCTGACGAGGTATTCTTTTCAAGACTTCCAGTTGAAAAGAGAGAATATGATATTACCGTTTATGCTCTTTGTAGCCGCCTTACCGACAGAACTTTAATTGATGAAGTTTTCCATTTCGAAAAGCAACTTCGCATTATCGAATCCGCAAGAAAAAAGCAAATCATTGGCTTTGATTTCCCGCCAAATGCGTGGATTGCCTTTGCAAACAGTGCTATTTATCATCACTCCAAATATTGGGAATACATTGAATTAGCATTTAAGAAATTTGGACTTTGGGATATTTTGATCAAATTAGACAAGAAGGGTACCTTCGCTGATAAAGTCCAGTCTTTCTACTCAACAAGACCGAAACAAGATACTGATTTCGATAAAGTTTTCAAAGACCTTTATCCAGAATTGGGCGGTTTAGAAAACAGCGGTCAAAACCAAGCCACATAACAAAAGTGACTGTCATCTTGCACGTGACAGTCACTTTTGTTTTACCTCTTCAACGTCCGATATTTCACGCGATGCGGTTGCAAGTCTTTCCCAAACTTCTCCATCATCATTTCTTCATAATCAGACCAGTTGCCGATGTACATCTTTGCAATGGACTCACCTTCGAAGGCGATAATGTGGGTGCAGATTCTGTCGAGGAACCAGCGGTCATGGCTGACGACGATGGCAACGCCTGCAAATTCTTCGAGGGCTTCTTCAAGAGCGCGCAGGGTATTGACGTCCAAATCATTTGTTGGTTCATCAAGCAGAAGAACATTTGCGCCTTCAGTTAAGGTCTTTGCCAGATGTACGCGATTACGTTCACCGCCAGATAAAACACCGACTTTCTTTTGCTGGTCTGAACCTGCGAAGTTGAACGAGGAACAATATCCGCGGGCGTTGACTTTGCGTTTCCCAAGTTCCAAAAAGTCTGCGCCGCCTGAGATTTCTTCGTAGACAGTTTTCTCGGGGTCGAGGCTGCGGGTTTGGTCGGCATATGCAAGTTTGACGGTTTCGCCGATCTTGATTGTGCCACTGTCTGGTTTTTCCTGTCCGGTGATCATTCTCAACAACGTGGTCTTACCCGCGCCGTTGGGACCAATAATCCCGACGATAGAGCCTGGGAGAATGGAAGCAGAAAACCCGTCAAGAATGAGGCGGTCATCATAAGACTTTGTGACCTTGTCAAATTCAAATACCAAATCACCGAGGCGTGGCCCGGGTGGGATGTAAATTTCCAATTCTTCGCGGCGTTTCTCAGCTTCCTGTCCAAGCAGTTGTTCATAGGATGTAACGCGCGCCTTGCCCTTGGATTGACGCGCCTTAGGCGACATGCGAATCCATTCGAGTTCGCGCATAAGAGTCTTTTGGCGCTGGCTCTCGGCCTTCTCCTCCTGCGCGAGGCGGGTCTCCTTTTGTTCGAGCCACGAGGAGTAATTGCCCTTCCACGGAATTCCATAACCGCGATCTAATTCAAGAATCCAGCCTGCGACATTATCAAGAAAATAACGATCATGTGTCACTGCAATCACTGTGCCTTTATATTCGCGCAAGTGATGTTCGAGCCACGCCACGGATTCGGCATCGAGATGGTTGGTGGGTTCGTCGAGCAGGAGAATGTCTGGTTCGCTGAGCAGCAAGCGGGTCAATGCGACGCGGCGTCTTTCTCCACCCGATAAGATCTTGATAGGCGTATCTGATGGCGGACAGCGCAGCGCATCCATCGCCACTTCGAGATGCGAATCAAGATTCCATGCATCATGCTTATCGAGTTCTTCCTGCAATTTTGCCTGCTCGGTGACGAGTGCATCAAAATCGGCATCAGGCTCGGCGAACTTGGCGTTGACCTCATCGAAACGCGCCAGCATTTCGACGATGGGAACCACCGCTTCTTTGACAACGCTGATCACTGTTGCTGTTTCGTCGAGTTTCGGTTCCTGTTCGAGCAGACCGATAGTGTAGCCTTTGGACGCGGAGATCTCGCCGATATAGTCCTTATCGACGCCCGCGATAATGCGCAGCAAAGTGGACTTGCCCGCGCCGTTGAGACCGAGTACGCCGATCTTGGCTCCGTAATAAAAGCCAAGCGAGATGTCACGCAGAATCTGTTTGTTAGGTGGGACGATCTTCCCGACCTTGTTCATGGAGTAAATTACGAGGGATTCATTTGCCATAGTGGGGTGATTTTACCAGTTGTTATCTCTGCAACGGCGCTAGCTCTTGATTATTATTCTCTTCAACTGATGCCGCAGCTTACGCAATGAAGGAGGAATCCGTTAAGCAATAGCCTACGTTCCTCCGTTCTTAATCCATCATTAGAAACATAGCTAAACTGCGATGAGTTCAGCCGCGTCACTGCGGCCAGCCACAATAAGCGGCGTTCATGCAAAGTTGAATTCGCCAGCATTGCCTGCTCAAGCATATCAGCGCAATGAGTGATCCAGGCTTTGATAATTTTATCCGCGGGCCAACTGACCCACTTGGTATGCTCATTGCCAGCATGATATCGTTTATGGTACATCTCAAGTGGAACACGTAACAGTTCACCCCAACGTGCCATGGCAGCCATCCAGACGGTATCGGTTGCAAAACTCTCGATCTCATTGGCGCGGATATCGCCCGCATGGCGGAGGGCTTCGACACGCGTCAGGCCGCGAAACGCAACTGCATCAAGATGTTCATGGAGCAGTTTCAATTGCCGCGCAGATGCGCTGCCAGTGACAGATGACTGAACAATTTTAGGGCTTTGAAGTCCGAAACCCGCGATGTCGCAATACACAACAGCGGCCTGGGGAGCTTGCTGCATCTGAGCCAGCAAAACTTCAACATAGCGTGGGTCAATCAGATCATCCTGAGGGTGGCAATACCAGTAGGGTGTTTCCGCCTGCCTCATGAGCCAATTGACATTGCCGACCCAACCAAGCCGCTCTGGTTGGACAATGACATGAAAACGGGAGTCTTTCAAGAAAGGCTGGCATCGTTCCTCCACCGCTGGCTGCGCTCCGTCTATTGAAATGATCACTTCAATATTTGTGTGAGTTTGATTCAGTATCGACTGAAGAGTCTCTTCAATAAAGAGTTCGCCTTGGTAAACGGGGACTCCAATGGTAACAAAAGGTGCACCTGGCATTTATGTCAACTTTCTTCTATAGAATATCCGCGATCATATCGGCAGCTTCGATTGCGAAGAGCGGCGCAGTACAGTATTTGCCGGTGTCAATGCTTACATAGGAACCATATGCGACCGGCCCAATTTTAGAGCGTTGATGCAGGTAACTCTCTGGGTCATCTATGTCAGTTGCGCCGCGGGCTAATATTACCCCACCGCCCACTTCGCCATGTTTCGCGCTTTTTAGCAGGTTAGCCATGGATGGAATGTAGGCCGACATTTCCAGGATATTATCTCTTATGAATTTTTTGTGGGTAATTGACGTGACAAATTTGGAAATCGACGGGTAGGCGGATGTTAATTTTTTGATGGAACGGGCCACGGGCCATTTGTGAACCATGTCATCGAGTTTCCCTCCATCCCCATGGATGGATTCCGCGAGTTTACAAAGTGGATACCATGAGATGTAGTAGGACCCATCATTGTGGTTAACCACGTCGCCATAACTGCCAAGTATACCGGTTGCAGATGGAATGCCATTACGAGCTGTTGATGGCGCTGAAATTTTGATGGTGGCTTTGTAACGCAATATCCACGGTCCGGGATCGTGAATTCCAGCAGTCTCGTCGATTCTTAATTTGCCTTCCCACAGACAATTGACCACGCAGGCATACTTGCTTAATGAGACTTCACCAGCCCGGCGTGACTCGATTTCCACGTCGCCGCTCGTCAGCCTATGGGCAGCCATCACCTCTGTGTTGCCCACAAAGGTGATGTTGGGTTGATTTTTTATTGCCTGGCCCAGGATGTGAGCTACTGCCACAGGTGAAACGGACAGCTCCCCCGTTGTAAAAGAGCCGAGAGTCGTATCAGACGAAAACATGCGGCTATGATCCGCGAAAGAGTTCCGCTCGAAAAAGCGATCAGGCTTGCGTCCCAGATAAAGATCCCCGGAGAGACGTGATGTCTCATGAATGGCCTCTTCAACTTCATCAAAATGCTGCTGAATGGCATCCATATCCAACTGGCTGCTGACTGGCACATAATATTGAAACGGCTGTGAAGGGAGTAAGGCTTCGGCTCCACAGCCGGTCAATTTCTCGATGATGCGCGAAAAAGCCAGTGACCCGCGCGCCATCATTCTGTGAGTTGCCTTCAAGGGGTCTTTGGCATAAACGAAGCCCAGGTGGAGTTTCCCTTCGTTGTGGAGGCTTGCCCCGGTCATGGGTGCGGATGCTCGATCAAGAAGATCAACCTTGTGCCCTCGCTGGGCGAGTTCCAACGCCAAGCAGCACCCCATGATTCCCGCGCCTAGAATGCCGACATCGGCTTGATGATTTCTATTAACCAAATTGATCGCTCAGGATTTGTTTGTTCGAACCGCTTTGCGCGATGTGCCCCACTTTATTTATAGAGTAGATAACGAGGGATTTATTTGTCATAGCGGGGTGATTTTATCAGAGAGTGACGCATAGAGAATGGAAAATAGCAAATAGTAAAAAGAGGTAAAATAACGGAAAGGTTTTTTAGAATAAGGAGTTTGATATGACCATCCATGAAATTGAACAAGCCATCACAGAATTACCCCCAAACGAATTGGCTCGTTTTCGCCAATGGTTTGAAGAATTCGATGCCGAAGTTTGGGATGAGCAATTTGAGCGCGATGCCAAATCTGGTAAGCTGGATAAACTCGCCAACAAGGCAAAGTCTGATTTTCGTGGGTAATGCCGTTGGATAGAGTGAAAAAACTCCGAGACGCTTCGCGCAAAATCTCGGAGTTCTGCTTTTAAAGCCCCACTTTATTCATGGACCAGATCACAAACTACACGTTAAGGGGATTCGCGGCCTGGGCCGAGCAGCGGGCAGAGGAGGTAGGTGTCGTCTTCGTCCATGATGTCGTTGTCGTTTGAGTCGACCCACCAGCGGCCACCCAGGTAGCCGGGGTCACCAGGGCCGAACTCGGTCTGCCCATCTTTAAGCAATTGGAATTTACCTTTCATGGGCAGGGGATCTGTGGTGACGAAGGTGTCGTAATACAATCCCTGGCTGGTGACGTAGACCGTGCCCAATTCACCGTCACCGCGGTTGGCCGAAACAGGCGCAGCCGCCAGAAGCGCGATCAACAGTACCGCGAAAACCGCAATTAATTTTCGTTTCATTTTTTCTCCTATTCTTCAGGTTGAGATACGATCGATAGGGGAACCCGGCTGTATTTATTTCTTTGATGGGGAATTACCGATCGTTATCGCTGAGTGCGATATAACCAGTATAGGAATGAAAAATTAAGAAACCCTGCAAAATCTGTTACGAAATTCTTAAATCGACCATACGCCAGGTGCGTGATATGCCTTATGCTACAATCCGTACCACATCATTAAGATGAGAGCCGAAGGAAATGAACATGTACACCTTATCAAAGCCATTGCGCAATCTTGTTTTTACTTTATTGTTCCTGTTGAGTGCTTGCAGCCCACAGCTGAGCACCGCATCCCCTCAAAGTGCGGTGTTAAGCGAAACGAGCGGGGATGTCAGTGTGCGGCCCGAAGAGGATCAGGACTTCATCAGCGCTGTCGATGGATATATCCTCGATGAAGGCGGGCAGACCCAAACCGGTGACGATGGCCGCACCCGGCTGGACCTTTCGACTGGCACCATCCTACGGATTGGTCCATCCTCCCTTTTTACACTTACATTGAACACGGCCTCCGATGACAGCCTTGCAACCACCATCAGCCTCGAGCTTGGAAAATTGTGGATCATGCTCACGGGCGGGGAAATGAACGTACAGACAGAATCCGGTCTAGCCACCGTGCGCGGATCCTACATGGGAGTCGAGTTCGATGATGGAGTCATCCGCCTGACCTGCCTCGAAGGGATTTGCGCCTTTAAGAATGAGACTGGCGAGTATATCGTTCCGCCCGGTTATGTTCTGACATGCAGCGGTCCAAATGATGAACCCATCATCACAGCCATGTCTGAGCAGGATATTCAAGAGTGGTTGGCTGCCAACCCGGAGGCGGCGGAGATCGTTGCTGCATTGCAGGCCGCGTTCACACCTACACCCACATTGACCTCCACGCCAACATCAACATTCACTCCCGAGCCAACCGCCACTCCCAGCCTGACACTAACCCCCACTCCAGTTGCCAGCCTCGAAGGCGAAGTCGCGGCGGATCTATTATCCTGCCGGTATGGTCCGGGAGCTCCTTATCTGTATGCCTACGGTCTTTCGAAGGGAGACAAGGTTGAGGTCATCGGCAAGGCAGAGACGACCGGCGGCCTGTGGGTGTATGTGAAAAACGAAGACAACGATATACGTTGCTGGGTGAATTCGAAATTCATTCAAGTGAGCGGGGATGCATTAATGCTCGAACAGGTCTATCCCGAGAAGGTAGTGTTGATCCTGTTCTATCACGATAAATTCCCGCCTGTGACCAACGTGGAAGCCGGGCGGACCGGGGACCAGGTTGGCGTCACCTGGCAGGGATATGAGCTGGCTTTGGGCGACCGGGAAAGTGAAGACAGCCCGCGCTACCTGGTTGAATTCTGGACTTGTCAGGGCGGGCAGATCGTCTTTACAGCCTATGGCGCGTTTGAGGAAAATGCCATGGTGAAGGATGAGCCCGGTTGTTCGGAACCTTCACATGGACAGGTTTATCTTGCCCATAAGGATGGTTATGTGGGGCCTGTTCCCATTCCATGGCCGGCACCATAGGGATTTACCAACGAGCGAGCGGATCAATTGGTCCGCTCGTTTTTTTTATGCATCAAAAGGAGAGGTTAAGCTGAACTTGTGTTTCCCCCTGCTTATTTTTAAACACGAAGGACACAAAGGGCACGGAGGAAAGAAGGCGGAGAAATTGGTGGTTGAGTAGAGCCGTGTACTTCGGCTCGTACACTTGCACCGAACGCAAGTACGGTGTCGAAACTACAAGTAATCAAAAGTATATTTGTTACTTGTTGGTTTCGATACGGACTGGGAAAAACGCCCAGTCCTACTCAACTAACGGAGTGTTCTTGAAATAATATTGATGCGCTAATCTCTTTCATGCCAGGGCCTCCAGATATGGACGTATGATCTTTTCCACACTTTTGCAAAAGTGTGGTATTTCGGAAAATAATTCTTATCTATCTTTGAGAGCGGGCATTCTGCTATCCACGCTCAACAGGATCATGATCTTCAGACCCCGAACTTTTGCGCGAAAACCACCACCAGAGGGCTCCACCAATGACGATAGCGATCAGACCTAAAATAAGACTCATACTCGATCCCGAGGTTTCAGTTTCAGTAACAAGCGGAGTTCCCGTTGACGGTGGAGTCACGGATGGACTTGGAGATGGCGTAAACGGCATGGGGGTTCGCGAAGCAGTCGGCGTTTCGATAGCAGTAGCAGTTGCAGGCGGAGTCACGAGCAAAAGCAATTTTTGTCCCGAGTAGATGACGGAGGCGGCGTCCAGCCCATTCCAGGTCATCAGATCATTAAGTGAAACATCATACAGCCCGGCGATCCAAAAGAGGGTTTCGCCGCTTTGGATCGTATGGTAGTAGCTGCCGTCGGCTTCGGGGGTGAGCTTTTGGATGGCGCTCAAGGTTGGGCTGGGAGTGATATTGCCCGGCGAGATCAGGAGCTTCTGTCCGATTTGTAGGGGCCAATCGGCTTGGAGCCCATTCAAGGACAGGATACGATCGATTGAGATGTGATAGGCATCGGCTATGGTGATCAGGGCCTGATAGGCCTGCACTTCGTGGATGATCCTGCCATCCGCATCCGGGGCCGCGGGGACGATCATGCCAATCGGAGTGGGCGTGGCATAACCGGCCGTGTCCTTCCCGGGGATGAACAGGCGCTGACCTGCTTTCAGCGGAATATCGCGGGACAGGTTGTTCCAGACCTCCAGGTCGTGGATGGTGATCTGGTAGGCAATCGCAATCGACCAGAAGGATTGACCCGCCTGTACCTCATGAAAGACCTTGCCTTCAGCATCCGCTGTGGCGATTTTTACCGGCAGGATCAACTGCGATACCGGGTTTGGAATGGCACCCGGTTGCAAAGTTCCGCCTGAGGAGGAGACACTCCCGCACTCCTGCCCGGAGACATAAGCCGCTTGCAGGATGTAATAGATGCGTCCATCCGCTGATTGAGCCGAACCCGCTCCCACATGGCAATACGCCGCAGTGACCGCCGGGCGCATGTGGTCGGGGTCTGCCCAAGCTGCCATGATCTCATCGATGCCCATGCCTCCGCTGCTCACGGCAAAGTTTTCCGTGGCCCACACAGTGCCACCGCCGCCATATCCCGCCGCAGCGATGCGACCGCGCACATCGCCAATATGCCAGGACATGTTGTTGGCTGCCATGATGGCCGCTGTATTTTGGGCAACTGCATTGACAATGGGGTCTTCGATGAGCGCGGGAAGCCCGTACGAAACGCGCAAAGTGTTCATCGCCAGGATCAACTCATAAGCGCTGGCCTGCTCCTCTGGAGCAGGCTGAACCTCCTCAGCCCTCACAACTTCTGGGCGAAGTAATGCCCCTATTCCGAAGAGGATGAGTAGGCACAAGACTGGAAAACGTTGAAAACTCATCCGATGATTATAATGTCATCTCAAAAATAGGATTTCGCCACACATGCTGTGTCCCACTTTGTTCATGGAGGGGATGATGAGGAATTCATTTGCGCGGGGAGCAGGGAATGGTTTTTTACTACCTTTATGCTATAATCTTACTGGTAAGAAAAGGAGAAAATCATGGAAACTTTAGCCACCACGCGTATGTCGTCCAAAGGACAGGTTGTCATCCCTGAGTCGATTCGCAAACAACTTGACCTCAAGGAGGGAGCACAGTTTCTTGTTGTTGGTGATGAAGATGTCGTTATTCTGAAAGTAGTAACCCCGCCCGATATCAATGAATTCGACGCCCTGATCAAACGGGCGCGCAAGCAGGCAAAGGAAGCAGGACTGAAACAAAAAGATATTACCTCCGCTGTCGCCAGGGCGCGGGCTCGTAAATGAAAATCGTTTTGGATTTGAAGGTTGTGATGGATACCAATGTATTCGTCTCAGGAGTCTTTTTCAGCGGACCTCCCTATCAAATCCTTCAAGCATGGCAATCGGGAGAGTTTGAGCTGGTAGTATCACAGGAAATTTTGGACGAATATCGGCGCGTAGGAGAAATTTTAAGAAAAGAGCGCCCAAAGGTTGATTTGAATCCCATCCTGACCTTTGTGCTTGAGCACGCAAAGGTATACAAGTCTGCCGAACTAAAAGAGCCTGTCTGTGAGGATCCTGATGACGACAAATTCCTGGCCTGCGCACTGGCAAGCGGAAGTAGGGTCATTATCAGCGGGGATAAGCATTTGTTGAAAGTTTCGGGCTATCAGGGCATTGAAGTCTTAAAGCCGCGTGAATTTGTGGATAGGTTTCTGGATTGATCAACAATAAACTCCGAGATTTCGCGAAGCATCTCGGAGTTTTGCTTTTGGCCTCCCACTTTGTTCATGCAGTAAATGACGAGAGATTCATTCATAATATAATTCCAAATTCCTCTTCAATTATTGAGACCACCCTAGAAGTATCATCTTTAAAGATGTCAACATCTAAACTGCGGACTCTTGCGAGAACTGAGTTCATTAAAGATTTATCTTTCAATAATTTGCAATATTCCGAAAATTCTATGTTTTCAAACTTCTTTTCATCGATTGCCTTTTGGAAGAGATAGCATATAAGGGTTTTTTCAATCATTTCCCTTAAGTTTTTCTCTTCGATAAATGTATACATAACTAATGTTAGGTAATTTAATGTGACATCGAACCTTATGTAAGGATTTATTCTCAAAACTGAGCAAATATATAGAATGTCAGCAATCTGTGAAATGTAAGAGAAAACTGATATCAAGAATCTTTGAGCTTCTGATTGCTCAGCAACCAATGAAGAAATATTTGCCTGTTCACCGCCATACTTGTCCAGTCTTTCTCTTATGGACGAATCAATTAAACATCGGACAAATCGCGGCATAGCCGTAGCGTTCTAGAAAGGAGCTTTTGAAAGCAGTCGAATTCAACTGGTTCAAGAAACGATCAG
>NZ_JBXMTI010000050.1:0-7366 GCF_057083605.1 Candidatus Villigracilis sp.
GGCGAACCAGGAAGAGCAATAAGATGATCTCAGAACCGTTCATAGCTATCTCCTTTCTTTATCCTGCCCATAGGATACGGCTTCCTTAAAATAAAGTAAATTCGGCTCGCTCCCCATCTTGGATGAAGGACTCACGCATCTTTCCCCGCCCAAATCTGCGGGCAACACCCCAGGCCTTTCCCCAATCTGATGGGTGATTCGCCCCACGCCCCAGCCCTAAAGGAATGACACAATCAAGACCTATGTCATCCCTTCGGGATTTGAAATAACAACTATTACATCTATAATCATCACACCCCTTCAGGGTTGAAAACCAACCACAGCATCCTTTATTCGATAAAACCGCAACATATAACCATACAAAGACTCTCGCTTCACGCATCCTAGCGTGATTCCCTGAGCGAAGCGAAGGGTCTCTAACCCTGAAATCAGAGATTCTTCGCTTCGCTCAGAATGACACTGCATAAGGTGAGTTAATAAAAAAAGACTCTCACCTCACAATGAAAGTCTTTGCACTTCACTTGTTACTTATTACTCTTTACTTATTACTGCCCTTCCCCCTACGCCTTAATAATCCCCTTGCGGATCGCGTACCTCACCAACTCCGACCTCGAATGTAGGTTCAACTTCCGCATGATGTTCTCGCGGTGGCGTTCCACTGTCTTCGGGCTGATGACCAGAACTGTGGCGATCTCGTCGTTGCTGGCGCCTTCTGCTAGATGAGTTAGCACTTCCCGTTCACGATCTGTCAATCCATCCAGGTTTACCTTTTCATCGGTTGTACGCTCGGAATTGAAAAAATCACGCACCAGCAATTTTGCGAGTGATGGATATAGATATACCTCCCCGATGGCTGCCGCTTTAATGGCTGTGATCAATTCTTCGGGAGCGGCGCGCTTGGGGACATAGCCCGATGCGCCCGCATCCAGCATTTGGAAGAAATATTCCTCGTCCTCGTGAATGGTCAATGCCACGATATTCACATCTGGAAATTTTCTTTTTATCTCGCGAGTGGCTTCGATCCCCGTTTTATCGGGTAGGCCAATATCCATCAAAATAACATTGGGCTGTACACGCTCGGTTTCCATTAATGCCTCTGCGGCAGAGGCAGCCTCGCCAACGATCTCCATTTCCTTTTGCCCACCCAGCAGCATCTTCAAGCCTGAACGTACAACGGCATGGTCATCCACCAATAGCAAACGGATCGTCATTCTATTCCTCTTTCCTTACCAGGCTATATGGGATCACCGCTTCTACCTCTGTCCCGTAATCAGGCCGCGAGTGAACTTCCACAGTCCCGCCTAGCAGAGCGGCGCGTTCGCCCATGCCTGCCAACCCCAGCGATACACGACCAATACGATTTTTAACCGCATCCATATCAAAGCCTATGCCGTTATCACGCACCAGAATATATGCGGACTTTTCCTTGTAATCCAAGTTCACACTCACACTGGTGGCACGTGCATGTTTGATGATGTTGTTCAACGCCTCTTGAATAATGCGGAAGATAGCGATCTTGACGGCCTCATCCAGGACATGTTCTTCACCCTCGATATTCACTTTGATGATAAGGCGAGTCATCTCTTGCAGGCGGCTCGTGTACCATCTCAAGGTGGCAGATAAACCCAGGTCGTCGAGGTGAGCAGGCCTCAGGTCCGATATGATGCGTTGTAATTCACGTAAAGAGTCAGATGTGAGGATTTGTAATTCATGCAAAGTGTCGGTCTGACCTTTGCGATGTTTTAATTCATCTGAAAGACCGCGCAGGCCCATGCCTATGGCCGTAAGGGACTGGCCCGTTTCATCATGCAGGTCACGCGCAATGCGCTGCCTTTCGGCTTCCTGGGCGGCAACAACTTTTCTGAATAATTCAGCGCGCAGTTCCTCCCGTTCACGTGACTCATGCAGGCGCGCCTCCTGCAAGTCTGCGATCTTGCGATCATTTTCCACTTGAAAGGCGCGCAGGAAACGAATGACAAAGATCGAAGCAAAAATGGCTGTGACCGCCCGCAGCAATTGAACGGGAAAGCCAAAGAAATCTATAAATGCTTCAGAGTTTAAGAAAGTGGATGGAGGTAATTTGCTCGGCGCAGTAAAGATCTGACCGACGAGACTATACCAGCCGAAAGCAACCGAAGCCCACAAACTATCGCGCCCAAAACTGACCAGCCCCGCACGGCGAAAGGTGCGCTGCTGCACTACAAGCCCAGCCGCAGCCAGCAGACCGGCAGGGATGGCAATCGAATAACGCGTCCAGACATCGGCAATGGCATAAATTTCATCCTGCGCATACATGCCTTTGTAAGCAAGCAAGCCATAAACCCAAACGGCTTCAAGTGCCAGCGGAATGATGAGACTCACCCGCCATGTAGACTCGCTCCCCAATACCAGGTAGGAGCCAAACGCGGCTAACGATAGAAAGGAAAAGGCTAAAAGTGAAAGCGCGATCATTGGGAAGATGAGTGTAAAGAAGCCGCTCAAATGCCCCATGACCTTTAACATTTCCAGCCATTCATGCGCCGCGTGTACCAGCCCAAACGCCGCCAGCGGACGCAGGGCCATCCTCAAGCGTGCATCTGTAGAACGACCACCTTCCATTGCCACCAGCAAGCCCATGCTAAAAAACGCAAGGCCGTAAAAAAAGTAGATGATGATGAGAGGTGATTGGTTCATGTGGTTATTCAGACTTCGGAAGTCTTTGAGACTTCCGAAGTCTCCTACACTACTCTTCCTGCGGCCTCAAGCGCGCACCACATACACGGCAGAAACGATCACCATGCTTCGCCCGCGTACCGCATTGAGGACAATAGGCTTCCTCGCTATCATCCTCACTCTCAACAACAGCGTGGGCTCTGTGCCTTGATCTTTTGGAAGAGGAACGTCCTGCTTGCCAGTAATACACAATTCCGCCAATGATCATCACCACACCCAAACCGCCGATAATATAAGGCAGCGAATTGTTAAGCGACACGCGGCCCGGTGTATTTTCATCCACTGGTGCAGCAGGTTGAATGCCCTCCGGTGGTGCAACCAAAGTGTCTGTTATTTTCTCGTACGTCAGGTTCAAGGAAAATTGTTCGCCGCGCGCAAGATTTTTGATACCGCTGTCGTAATAATTGCTTCCATTTTCCTGGGATATAGACTCATAAGCCGGGTTCATCGATAATGATGCAACATCCGTGGGTTCCAATACAAGGACATGGAATTCATTTACCGCATATTCCCCATCCCACAAATAGGAAAAGATGCGCTGGTTTCCATTGAACGTGAGCGGCTGATAATATTCAAATCTATAGATTGTGTTCTCACTGATCGTCACTGTGAAAACCTGCCACTCCCCATCTTCTCTTGGCCCGTCGAACAAGGCATTTAAAAAGTTACCGTCGCTTGTAAGAGATGCCACTGCCACCAAATTTGCTTCCGGTGGAATACGAAAGGTCAGGTCAACTGGTAATGGCGTGCTTGCGGCCACTTGAAAATCTGAGATCACCAACATGCTGGGCTGGTCATATTCAGGCCATAACTGTACGGTCATGTTGGAAAGGGTTGCATTAGTTTGTACAAATGCCAAAGAGGGAAATACAAACATCAACCCCAATACCGAAATTAACAGTAGCTTGCGCATGGATACCTCCAAACGATAAAGTTTTTTTGATACCGACCTCGTCACACCGCACTTGCAAGCGGTGCAAGTGTTGCGAGTCGCCGCTCTTGTTCTTTGGCGGCGAGGCAATCTCGCACGTCGCTACTGAGATTGCTCACCGCACTGGTGCGCGGCGCAAGTGTCAGGCAAGAGCAAGTACGCCCTCGCACATCGTTCCCGAATGGGAAATGACGGATATGAAATAATGGTTTTTCTTTATCTTACCATGCGGTTTTTCGGAAGTGCATAGACGAAGTCACGCACTATTGCGGATAAATGTCACCCTTTTTATAGTCACCGCAAAAAATAACATCCGCAGATTACGCAGAAAAGAAAAATCTGCCAAATCTGCGTAATCTGCGGATAAACCCTACCAGACCTATTTCTAAATTGCGCGTACCAATCTCCAGCACGCACGGTTATATGGAGTCTTGATTCCATGCTTCTGACCATGCCTCATCACCGCGCCGCAGATCGCGTCGATTTCAGTGGGAGCGCCGCGCCGCACATCCTGGAACATGGATGACATATTCTTCGCAGTTTTTCTCGCCACATCTTCCGCCGCCGAAACAGGGTTGCTGAACGGCAAATGTACATGCTCCGCCTCTGCCACTTCTGCGGTCTCGCGCGCCAAAGCAGACATCACCTTGTGCGCCTGCGGACGTGATAACAACTCACCATTCGGGATTCGCAGCAGCGCTGTCAATGGGTTGATGGCTGCATTGATGACCAGCTTGCCCCAGATGAGCGACTGGGCATCGTCCACGATTTGTAAATTGAAGTTGGATGACCGAAGAGCCGCCTCAAGCGGACCGAGAGCCTGATTCTGTTCCAAGGAAATGACTCCCTCCCCGCCCATTTTCACCAGGCCCGGGCCGAGCAGAGTCGCTCCAGTGGTGGTAACGCCTAATGAAACACGAGCAGGCCCAAGGTCCCGCATGAGCGTTTCGCGGTTGCCGAGTCCATTTTGAAGAGTGACAGCGAGACCATCATCTGCAAGCGATTCTTTGAGTTGATGCGCCGCGCGTTCCGTCTGCCATGATTTGACCAGCACCAGCGCATACTTCGCACCGCTCACTTCATGAGGATCATTTGTGGCACGCACTTTATATGTGCGTTCATTTCCATTCGTATCCTGAATGCGTGCGCCGTTTTCTTGAAGCGCTTTCAATCCATCCCTCCACGTCCCAAGCATGGACACGGAATGACCCGCTTCACTTAATCGCGCCGCAAAAAGTGTAGCCAATGCGCCAGTACCGACAAGTAGAATATCGTTTTTCATTGTATTTACCTTTAATATGTCGTTGCGAGCCACGCTCTTGCTTTTGCGGCGAAGCAATCTCCTCGTAGTGTTGGAGGTTGCTTCTCGAAGACTCGCAATGACGAAAAATTATTTGATTTCCTTTTGAAACATATTCCATTCTTCATCCGTCATTTCAACCGTGTGTTCAACAGCGGGGAAGCGTTTGCTTTCAACATCGTCGATGTAATCAGTGAAAGCCTTGTTCATTTCTTCATGGAAGTTTGCATACTTCTTGACGAACTTGGGAGTGAAGCGGTCGAACAGACCCAGCAGGTCATGAGTGACCAGTACCTGGCCGTCGCAACCTGCGCCTGCGCCAATCCCAATGGTGGGAATGGAAATCTTCTTCGAGATCAATTCCGCCAATCGCGCAGGCACGGACTCGAGCACCAGGCCGAACGCGCCTGCATCCTCCAATATCTGCGCATCTTCAAGCAAACGTTTTGCGGCGGAAGCAGTTTTGCCCTGTGCGCGGAATCCGCCCAGCTGATGGACAGATTGCGGCGTGAGCCCGAGATGCCCCATCACAGGGATGCCTGTACCCACAATCGCGCGGACAGCATCCGCCCGTTCGCGTCCGCCTTCAAGTTTGACAGCATCCATGCCGCCCTGCTGCAGGAAGCGCCCGGCATTGCGGACAGCTTCCTCCACAGAAACCTGATAAGACATGAATGGCATATCACCGATAAGCATGGAGTTTTTTGCCCCACGCGAGACGGCGCGGGCATGATGCAGCATTTCTTCCATGGTGACGGGTAATGTGTTTTCATAGCCCAATACCACCATCGCAAGCGAATCGCCCACGAGGATGGAATCAATGCCTGCCTTGTCTATCGCCATGGCGGTGGGATAGTCGTAGGCGGTGAGCATGGTGATCACCTCGCCGCGTTCCTTCTTCTGGCGGAACGTGAGCGTGGTCACCTTTTTACGCTGCTGTGACGTGCTGGTTGAAACTGGTGTTACAGTTGACATGGTACCCTCCGATAAAGGTAGAGTCCGACTTGTCCCGCACATTTCCTTTATCTCTTTTCGAGATGTGCGGGATTGCGTGCTGGCACCCCTGATGTGCACGCGATTTCGGTTTGATGGGATTAACGCCGTCACGTTCTTGTGGATACGTGCGACATGGATATTATACATAAAAGCATGATTTCGGGTATTAAAATTTTGTCTGAAAAATGCGGACCTTTTTCCGCTTTACGAAGATGATGAAATACGGTTTTTACCTCAGAGGATGGTATTTTTGGACCTTGCCTGCTTTCTGGCGAGGCAGAGGGATAGGCGTATAATGGCGGTTATGGAATATATAAGGTGTTATGCAGCAAAATTGCTGTATAAACCATAGTTGGCTGGCTCCTTTGAAATAGAATTATGAAGGGATATCAAATATAAATGAATGCTTACGACCTACCTGCCAGTTTTCGAGAATTCGCTTTCATGCCTAAGTGGGAAAGCGATATTGAGTATCTGGCAAACGACTTGGCTGACCACGAAGATTGGGGGTACAAACTCACGGCATCGCCCACCCCTCATCCTGTTTTAGAAAACTACATCAAATATACATACAGAAGGATTGCTGAAGAAAAAAAGGTGGCGGTCACAAAAGATGAAAAGTTCGCTTGTTGGAACACAGGTCTAATCACCCCAAACCAAGAACCCATTTATATTTTGTTTAGCGAAAATCAATTTGCTGACCGACAAACTTACTGGCATTTTTCAAAGTTTGCTCGTCGCGGACAATGGGAATTAAATCGTTTTGACGCATTACCTGAAATGTGTCATTATTTTGAAGATCCATCTGTTCTGGTTTATGACACAAGAAAAGAGTTGCGAGCAAACATCGAGCACATTATTGCAGATAATCGCATCAGATTTCCTGCCGAATTGCAGGCAATGAGTGATTTCGCCCTACAGAATATAGTAAAGGGCGCAATTGACAGTGTGCGTGAGCGAGTCAAGCGAAACTACAAAACAGCCGTTCCTCAATATTTTCAAGGTACTATTCAACTACTATTGCCTCTTTGCCTCACAAATCCTGCAAAGGCTGATTTAGCAATAGCCATTGAAAGATTTTCGGATTTTTATCGTGCGTCAACCTGCCTTACATTAGATATGGCTTATAACAATGCAAGACAACTCGCACGCCCTGACAAAGAGTGGTTGCAACCATAAACGCCAGCCAACACAGCGTGCACCCGACGAGTGGGAGTCACCGCGTTTTTTGAGCTTTTTCTGAGCTTTGGCAGGTTTCCGCTTCTGAGCTTTTTCCTCGCCAGCCGCTGGTAACGCCAGCTGTGAACTGGAACAAGATCTGTAACAGAAAAACTGGAAGAACATGCGTTACAGTTCTAACGCAAAAAACTGAAAGAACATGTGTTACACCTTCTGGTATGGGAGCCAGGAGGTGGAACGATGAAGAC
>NZ_JBXMTI010000051.1:0-13433 GCF_057083605.1 Candidatus Villigracilis sp.
TTCATCCAAGATGGGGAGCGAGCCGAATTTACTTTATTTTAAGGAAGCCGTATCCTATGGGCAGGATAAAGAAAGGAGATAGCTATGAACGGTTCTGAGATCATCTTATTGCTCTTCCTGGTTCGCCTGGTTATTCCGTTCGGATTGCTCCTGCTTGTTGGTGAGTGGGCCCGCCGCCGCGAAACCAACTACTGGCTGAAAGCGTGAGGATCATATGGATCTGCTCACTTCGATTACTGTTATTTTGACCGGTGTTCTGCTGCGCTTGATTGTGCCTTTGCTTGTGACTGCCTTGGTCGTCCTGATGCTTCACAAGCTGGATGAGCGCTGGCAGGCTGAAGCAGAACAGGAAATGAAAGTGCTCGTCAAAGATGAAATGCCCTGTTTGAAAGAACAAGCTGTTTCTATTGAACAATTGAAATTGCGTTTGTCTTTAGGCGAACGTCCATGCTGGCAGATCCATCGTTTGCCCAATGGGCATTTGCGCGAAGATTGTCTGGATTGTGAAGTGTTCCGTGATGCGCCCGTGCCTGTTCCTCATCGGCATGGGCATGCGCACATATAAATTTTAATAAGGAGATGCAACTATGTTTTCCTGGCTCAATCGGACCATGATCGCTTTGACCTTCGCCCTGCTCTTTGCAGGGATTACGTTGATGGCAGTGGAGGCACAGGATGGAGACAACCCGCCTGTGGATCAGCAAACCAGTAGTAATGATGACTGCAACGTTTGCCATACTGAATTCCAAATGAAATGGATGAATGGGGCTCACGGCCAGTCTGGAACTGACCCGGTCTTTCTTGCAGATTGGGAGAGCCAGGGTAAGCCTGGTGCATGTCTCGTTTGCCATACCACCGGCTACGACCCCGCAACTGCCACTTGGGAATCTGACAACATAAGTTGTTCATCCTGCCATGTGGATGAAGGCGGGGAGCACCCCAAGACCCCGATCTCGACAGATACCACCCCAGATCTGTGCGGACGCTGCCATAGTGACACGCGTTTCGGCTGGCAGGACTGGCAGGGTAGCACACATTACCAGCGTGGTATGGAGTGCACGACCTGTCACGATCCGCACAGTGCTTCGTTGAAGTTCACCGTTGCCCGCGATGGTTCCGGTTACGCGGATGCTTCGCAATTGTGCATCAACTGTCATATGGAAGCCAGCATGGAATTCCCATATACCCAGCACCATCAGGAAGGCGTCTCTTGTGTGGACTGCCACCTGGAACATCTTGAAGCGTCGGAATATGCCCCGCATAGTGTTCCAGATCATTCGTTCAAGGCCAGTTTGCAAACCTGCAATACCTGTCATTCAGAACAAATGCATTCCAGTGCAGAGGCCATCGGTACCGGTGAAACGAGCCCGATTGTAAATGCGGATGTTCCAGCGGTTGTGCCTATGGTTGAAACCGCCAATACTCCTGAACCAACTCCCGTCAGCCCAATGGGATACGCAGGCCTTGCCGGTCTTTTAGGTCTGGCAGGCGGCATTGTGCTGGCTCCGTGGCTTGAGAAATTTTATCGCCGTGAGGTGAAGCATCAACATGCCAAGGAGGAAGACCATGAGTGATCAGAATGTCAGCCGCCGTGACTTCATAAAGCTTACCGCTGTTGGGCTTGCAGTTGCCGCAGGTGCGCGCGCCATCAGCCAGGCGGATGCATCCGAAGCTGCAAAGGGTGAACATCAATGGGCCATGGTCATCGATCAATCCAACTGCATAGGCTGTGGATACTGTACGCTAGCCTGCCAGGCCCGCAATGATGTGAACCCTGATATTGAATGGAACAAAGTTAATAACATGGGCATGAAGGATGGCAGGATAGTGTTTCTTCCCCGCCCCTGTATGCACTGTGAACATGCTCCCTGTGTAGAGGTCTGCCCTGTGGGTGCATCCTATTATCGCAATGATGGGATCGTGATGATGGATTACGACAAGTGCATTGGCTGTCGTTACTGCATGGTCGCCTGCCCCTATGAAGCGCGCACCTTTAACTGGGAAGCCTTCGATGGCGAAAACCCTGCCGTGCCTGAATGGGGTACTCCAGAAGTGGAGAGACGCCCACGCGGTGTGCCGGAGAAATGCTCATTCTGCTATCAACGCATTGACCGCGGCCTTTCGCTTGGCCTCACTCCCGGCGTGGATAATGATGCAACTCCCTCCTGTTGTGTTGTCTGCCCAACAGGTGCGCGTGTCTTTGGAGACCTCAACGACCCGAATTCAAATGTAAGCCAGCTTCTGAAGAAATATCCATCCTATCGTCTGCGCGAAAATTTAGGGACGAACGCTCGCGTGTATTACCTGCCTGCTGGTGTTGTACCTATCCGCGAAGCAGAGACGGAGGGTTAACATGAAAACCATCCTAAAAACGATTCGTGAAAATATTCTTACCCCCTGGGGATTGTGGCTTGCCATCCTCGGCCTGATTCTGTTCGGTGCTCTGCTCGGCGGCATCCTGGTCTTCTGGAAGGGGCTGGTCATCACCAACCTAACCGACATCGTGCCGTGGGGCCTATGGATATCCATTGACCTTTCGTCCATTGCGGTGAGCGCAGGCGCATTTAGCTTGTGCGCAGGTGTGTATCTCTTCGGCCTCAAGCGCTACGAACCGATTGCCCGCACGGCCACATTCGTCGGTCTCATCGGCTATACCATGGCCATGCTGGCTCTTGTACTTGACATTGGCCGACCAGACCGCTTCTGGAAAGCATTGGTGTACTGGAATACACATTCGCTCATGTGGGAAGTGACCATGTGTGTGATGCTTTACCTGACCGTATTGATCTTTGAATCCATGCCGATCCTGGCATCGCTTGACTGGCTGCGAAGCAAATTCCCAAGACTGGCCGAAAAGATGGTGCACACGCACCATTACGCGCCTGTGCTTGCGATCATTGGCCTGGGCCTTTCCAGCCTGCATCAATCCTCGCTGGGTGCGATGTATGGCGTTATCAAAGCCCGCCCCATTTGGTATAAACCTGAGATGGCCGTATTATTCATGTTCTCTGCCATCGTGGGCGGCATTGCCCTCACGCTGCTGGCTTCCATGCTTTCTGCGAGGCTTACACCCAAAGCCAAGATCAACGACGCGCTGATCGAGCGTGTGGCCCTCTTCGTTGGATATTTGATGATCGGATTTTTATACTTCCGATTTTGGGATTGGCTCGCACAAACCTATACCTATGAGCCAGGACGCACCGAGGGATTTGAAATCCTTACCAAAGGGACTCTCTCTTTCAACTTCTGGTTTGGCGAGATGATCTTCGGTGCGCTTCTTCCGACCTTCCTCCTGCTCTATCGGCCCACACGTTTATCTCCCTTTTGGCGGATGCTCGCTCTCGCGATGATCGTGGGCGGCGTGGTGGCCTTCCGTTTCGATACTAACATGGTCGGCTTGCTGACGGTGATCTCATACCTGCCCGGTCAAGCATCCATCTCATATGCGAGTTACACCCCATCCCTTGTGGAATGGGTGACAGGCTTGGGCATCATCGCTTACGGTTTGCTTGCCTTCTCGCTCGGCGTGAAATACCTGCGGGTTGTAGATCATCGCCTGACAAGCAAGGAACATGAGACTGTTCTTGTTGAGGCTGGTGAGGTCGTGCAGGCGTAGGGAGTAAATACGTAAACAAGTAGATACGTAAACCAACAAGAAAACGAGCCGCTGCTTGAACGGCTCGTTTTCTTGTTTACTCGTGTACCTGTATACCTGTCTACTTTATTACTCCGGCGCCCCCAGGTTTATCCATTGCTTTACGATATCCAATTCATCAGAGGTGAGGTTGTTGAAATGATTACCGCCAGATTGGACTTGTATCAACAGGCTGTTCTCAGCATCCCCAGGGATGATGACTGGGCCATTGTCGCTGCCTTTCATTGTGGCTTCATATGTAGAGAGATCCAATCCTTCTGGAGCAGCATCGCCTTCAATGTGGCAGCCGGTACATTTGACTGTAAACAGTATGCCAACATAATTAGTATAGGTTGGGTCACCGGTAAGAACGGGAACCTCAAGCTCAGGTTCAGGCGGCGGTAGTTGGGCTTTCAATATCTCACGCAGAGCTGGGGCATCAAAGCCCGCGAAGGTAAAGACGTTCCCATGACAGGCGCTGTTCGAGCAGAAGGAAGTATTGCTAGTCCCGCCGGGGTCACTGGTGGTATGGCAATTGGAACAGGAAGGCCCAATCGCCTGGTTGTGGAGGTTGATCCAATTCGGGTTGAGGTGAGTCTCAGGCTCGGGCCCGTTGCTGATCTCGATATTGGTTACGAAATCCTCCGGGCCAGCCACCACAGGGATGGAATGACAGACGTTGCACTCAAGGCGCACCGCTTCGTCCAGATCGTTCAGGTGCTTGCCGTCATGACAGCGGAAACAGCCCGGCGAATTGATGTGACCTAGGTTATTGGGATGAGTGGTTGAGTCCACTTTTTGATCGTGGAAGACGGTGCGGTCATAGATCGCCTGTATCTCTGCCACGGCTTGCTGGATTCCCTCACCATTCTGACTGTAGTAATCGAAGAGATTCCTTTTGTAATCTTCTTCAATGTCTGCGATGGCTTTCATCGCATCTTCACGTGTTGCGTATGTGGCACTGAGTACATTCACAGCCTTTGCATGAATTAAGGGAATGGACGGATCGATCAAGCCGCGTGACATGGAAAGGTCCACCGAATCCACGGGGTTCATGAATTCATGTGTGATGCGGTTGTGGCAGGTGATACAGTCCATTTGTTTGAGCTGACTTTCGTCTATGCTGGCAGGGTCAAAGCCAGATTCAACATCGGTGTACTCTGTATAAGTTCCGTCCTCGTTGTAGACGCGCACATAGGGGATTTCCTGGCTTAGTTTATCATCAGAATAGTATTGGACTTTGCTTGAAATGTGCCAGTGGATTCCACGGGCGAGGTCCGCCCGGATATCTAACCCACCTGTCTTCATGATGATATAGGTGGTGGATTGAGTATTCAGGCGGTCATCTGCGTAGTGGTCGATCAGGCGCAGGCTGTCATCTGAAAATACTTCCGGGCGATGGCATTTTTCGCAGGTGTCCACTGCAGGTCGCAAGGCTTTGGCGCGGATCGGATATTCGTAAAGCGAGAAGGTCATATAGTAAATTTCATGCAGACCCTGTGATTTACGCACGAATTGGCTGGCAAATGAAGCGCGACCCACATGACATTCCTCACAGGTGACATTAACGTGAGGGGAACTCAGGTAAGTTACACTTTGAGGCGGCATAGTGTGACAAGCCGTGCCGCAAAAAGTTGAAGAATTGCTGTAGTCCCAGCTGTAAGTGCCGCCAATAGCCAGCACAACAGTGAGAATGCCCAAAACGCCATATGGCAGGATCAGTATCCAACGCGGCGAATCAGCTGGTGGAAAGAAAAATTTCTTAATTCGTTCTCGCAATGTCATAGTTGCTCCAAGTTTTTTAGAGTATAAAATTTCATAAGTCTCTCGAACAGCTGCGTATGAGAGGATATGCAACCAACGCGGAAGCCGTGAGGACTAAATAGAAAGTTGTGAACCTTGCGGCCTGTTTAGTTTTCCGGGGCGCCAGCTGCAATCCAATCCAAAATGATTTGTATATCAGATTGGGGTAAAGATTCCAAAGGGGGCATCAGGGAACCCAGCCCCAGAATACTACGGGCAAGGATGCTATCCTCGACATTGCCGGGGATGATGACAGGTGCGTTATCGCCGCTCGTCATAACAGTTTGATATGAAGTAGAGTCCCAGCCTCCACGTAGCTTCTGTGGGTTATGGCATGTCTGGCAATTTTCTTCGAAGATGGATTTTACCCTGCCAGAATAGGTCAGAGAAGCCGCATAGCCGGGGTCCAGTGTTCGGATAAATCGAACCAGCAGCTCGATCTGGTTCGCAGAGAGATTATCACCCCAGGCAACCATTGGCGTTGCCGTGTGACCGTTGCTGATCGTAGCGAACAACTCCTGGTCGTCGCGCCCGCTCTGGAATTCCTTTGTGTTGAAAGCAGGTCCCACGCCACCTTCTCCTGCGGAACCGTGACAACTGGCGCACGCAATGGCAAACAATTGTGCGCCGTTCAAAGTGGGTGGGGCAACCGTTGAGGTTGGGGTTTGAACATCTGCACTTACTATGGGCGCTTCGGCGGGCGGGTTGGATTCCCAATTTCGTATGAATGCCACAATTGCATCCAATTGTTCATCATCGAGCGGTCCGCCGTTTTCAGTACCAAACGGCGACATACCAAAATCAGGTTGACCAATTGAGATGATATTCCGAATGGTGGCATCGTCGCGGGTTTTTAAATATTCGCTGGAACTTATAGGGGCAATGGTATCGCCAGGCAGGGATGGATTTGGACCACCCTGGCCGGATTTCCCATGACAATCGCTGCAATTTTCCGCGAATAAATTTGCTCCAGTTATAGCACCGCCGCCTTTGCTTGCCTCAAATGTGTATTTGACAAGCGCGTCAAGTTGTTCGACGGTAAGAATGTCACCCCAGACGGGCATTGTGATGTGAGCCCCACCGGAAGAAATGATCTTTAGAGCGCTTTCCTTGTCAGGCGCCTTCGGAACTTTATCTCCATGACAAGTGGCGCAATGCTGCCCGAATAGCGTTTCCCCGCCAGTATTTTGCCCTGGATCTACAACATAAGAAGCCAGGGTATCTATGTCTAATTCGCTGAGGGTGCCTTTCCAGGCCGGCATATCCAGGTGTTGACCGCCCTTTTTGATCAACTCCGCAAGTTCCTCTTCTGTACCGTTATATCCCACACCTTGTCCATGACAGCCAGAGCAATTGATGACAAACAAGCGTTGTCCGTCCGGCGCCGCGAGGAAGTTGAGTAGCTCGTTGATCTCGGTTTCCGTCAGCCTCTCAGCCCAGTTTGCAGTCCGGACTCCTTCATGAGGTGGATAGTTTATGCCTTCGTCAAATGCCCGCTGCAATTCCACAGGGTTGCCGCTGGCAATTAGGGGTTGCTGATGGCAAACAGCGCAATATTGGGTGAAGAGTGCACTGCCCTTTGGCGAGAGGATAAAGCCGACCAGCGCGTCTATTTCGTCCGTACTAAGATCGCCTCCCCATGCTGGCATACCCTCATGTGTCCCGGCGGCAATGATTTGATGCAAATTCGTCTCGGTCCCAGCCGGAACATCAATGCTGGGACCGTGGCAATTTGCGCAATTTGCGGCATAAAGCGCCGCGGCATTATCCACAACAAGCGCTTCCTGCGGCGGAGGAGCCTCTCGAACCGAGGCAACGGTTAAAAAGGTAATGACTGCAAGGACTACTACCCCAGATATACTGGCAAAGGGGCGGTTGAGAAAGTGCCGTTTTGGGCTTTTATCAATAAAAGGCAATAGAAGCAGGAGGAGGACGAAAAGCCCGGGAAGCACCATCGCACCAACCACCTCCAGTTTGCCGGGAAAATATTTAAGAGCCTGGAAGAGGAAGAGGAAGTACCATTCAGGGCGCGGCGTATACGTGGTATCTGCTGGGTTTGCACGGGCTTCAAGGGGAGCGCCCACAAAGTAGGCCAGGGCAGCCAGAATGATAAATACCACAAGGGCGCCAATCGTATCCTTGAAGATAATATCGGGGAAAAAGGGTACTCCCTTTTCTTTTTCCTTTTTATACTCATCCAGATATTTCTTTTTTTCCTGTTCGTTCATGGCTCACTCATCCTTCTTTGGCACAGAGGTAATGCCGATACGAATGACAAGATATAAATGGATACCAATCAGTGCTGCGAGTGTGGCGGGCAATACCCATACATGGGTGCCGAAAAATCGTGCCAACGTGACGGCTGAAATATCCCTGCCTCCTCGGGCGATGCGAAGGATCCAATCTCCAACAAACGGGGCAAGGCCCGCAATTTGTGTTCCCACTGTAGTTGCCCAAAACGATTTCTGATCCCACGGGAGCAGGTAGCCAGTGAAGCCAAAGCCAATCACTACAAGGAGGAGCAGGACGCCGGTAACCCAGGTTGCTTCACGTGGATACTTGTATGCGCCGAAATAGAAAACGCGCAACAGGTGAAGAACCGTCAGCACCACCATTGCGCTAGCTCCCCAGTGATGCAGGCCGCGTATAAACCAGCCAGCAGGTAATTGGGTGGTAATGTAGACCACACTGTCATAGGCGTGATCAGGCGTAGGAACGTAATACAAGGTCAGCAATATACCCGTAACCGCCTGATTTATCGCCACAAAGAGAGTGGCACTCCCCAGCGTGTAGAACCAATTAACATGCGGAACCTTACGTTCAAAGATCGCCGCCCACACCTCGCGCCAGGAGAATCGTTCATCTAGCCAGTCGCCAATTTTTGCCAACATATCAACCTCGCTTTATGAAAATGACCCCGTCTTCCACCTTGCTCTCAAACCGATCAAGAGGGCGGGGAGGTGGACCAGCTACAACAGTGCCGTCTTTTGCAAAAACCCCATTATGGCATGGGCAGAAGAAACTATCTTCTTCTGGGATCCAGCGCACCCTGCAACCCAAATGCGTGCACACGTTGGACATCACAACATAATCCTGCCCATTGGAGGTTAGTACGTAAACTGAGATTTCCTCCTCGGTACTAATCCAACCGGTTTGGGTTTCGATTGTTTTCTTGAAGAGTGTGGGAATATTGAGCTCAACCTTGCTGATGGAACCAAGCTGGATCCAACTGTCGCTTTCTTTCTGGAGCGCGGGTCCCATGATATATGGAATTGCTGGCAGGCCAAACGCTGCACCGATCAATCCACCGATACTGGCAATTGCCACTTTCATGAAATTACGGCGGCCAAACTGTTTGTCTTCTGATTTATCCATGGCGTTCATCCTTTTGACTTGAAATGCACATGTTTAAAATGCATTGGATCGGCGTGGAGACTAACCTTCGGATTGTTATCGACTGCGCTTATGGTTGAGGCGTTTGAGGTGAATAGATCTGTGTTTCACTGATGGAAGGGACGGTGGCAACAGCGGTTTCTTCAGTGTTGATAAAGCCGTAGACTCCGCCGAGCATGGCAACGGTCAGGATTGCGGCGATTGGGTAGTAGATCATTTGTCGTTTGCGGATAAGAGCGGCGTCGGGGCGTCTATCTGCAATGCCGGCTTTGATATCCGCCAGCTCAAGAGGATGCTCGTGAAGCATTTCCTGTTCGGTCTGCATGCCCGTGAACATGGCTTTGTTGAAGCGTTTGATGTGCACGCCATACATGTGCCAGATGATAATGGCGAGCACGGCCAGCACGGCTTCACCGCCATGCGCAGCTTTAGCGGCGGGGACAAATTCACCAGGCAGGAATTGCGTGGCGGTGATGGGATTCCACATGAGGAAGCCCGTCATCCCCATCACAGCTGCGCCCCAAACAAAGGCCCAATACTCCATTTTCTCTTCGAAGGTGTAACGTCCCATTTGCGGGTAGGTCCTGGCAAAACCGATGTTGTACAAGAGGGCTTGCAGCCCGTCTTTTGCATCCTGCAGGGTAGGCAGCATAGACATTTGATCCCTCAGGACGAAGACACTGTATCCCATCACGAGGATGTGCCAGGCGGTGCCGAGCATCATCACAATGGCGCCGGTGTGATGGATGGTGCGCAAAACTTCGATTCCGCCGAGTGCCTGAATGACGGATATGGAAATATTGGATGTCGCAAATTTTTGTGGAATGCCAGTCAGGCCGAGCATTACAAAAGACAACATCATCACCCAATGTTCGATTCGACGCGCAAGTGGGAAGCGCAGATAGGTTTGAGTTACTGTGTTCATGCGTGCTTTGCTCCTTTCGCGCGGTTGACGATGCGCCTATAAATGTCGGTCAGGATGAATAAGATCATGCCGCCGAGCACCGCGGGGATGAAGAATTTATAGAATAGGTTTACGTAATATACGATGGGGTAATGCTCAGGGCTGGGTTCGTAATGGCTCATCCATGCGGCGGGGAAGTTGGCTGTAGCACTCGGGTGGCAGCGCTGGCATTTGGTAAGCAGGTTTTCCTGCATGGCGATGCCTGTTTCAGCATTATCCACTTTTCCGATGTTATGTACGCCATGACAATCTGTGCAAACAGGTTTGTTGGTGGGTTGATCGGGGAATTGCTCTTCAAATAATTTAACGGTTGTGCCGTGGAAATCAGATACATAGGAGTTGACTACGTTCGTGGATATTCCGTACTTATCCATGATGGTTGAATCAGTATGGCATTTTGCGCATAGAAAAGGCGTGCTGTTTCGGAATGTGACTGTGGTTGGGTTTTGGATGTTATGCACGCCATGACAGTCAATGCAGGTTGGAACATCCGTATTATTTTCTTCGGTTAGGGCATTCCCATGTACGCTGGTTTTGTATTGATCGTAAATTCCGCTGTGGCATTGGGCGCAGGTATCAGGGATCTCCAGGCGGGCGGAAGGTGTGAGCTCGCCGCTGGTCTGGCCTGTGAGGCGTGTCTGTGTGTGCGGGTTGTGACAGTCCATGCAGACCGCGGCATTCTTGTTCCCTTCATCAAATGCGGTTTGGTGTACGCTGTCATGGACTTTGGTGTATTGCTCTTCGTGACACTCCTTGCATGTTTCCAGGAAACTCAGGGTGAAGTCACGCGTGTTTTTTACTTTTACGTCGGGGTGGGGGTAATCACTGATGTCTGTGTGGCAGTCTACGCAGTTCAGCCCCTCTTTTGCATGAACAGAGTTATCGAATCTGGTTGGATTGATGGTAACTGGTAGCGATTCATTTCCCAGGGTGAGGTCGATACCTTCCTCTTGATGGCAGGCGAGGCAAAAATCGTTCGAGGGTTTGTCTTCTTGATAGGCGGGAGCAGCTTGGGCGGGTGTGGTTAAAGAGGCCAGGGCGAAAGTAAAAAGCCCAAGTCCGAGGAGCAGGAACAGGGTCCAGGTGCGAGGCGGGCGAAGCCGTGTCCTTTGTTGCATTACATTCTCCTTAGTATTAAAATAATTGCGAATTATAGTGCGAAAAAATGTCATGGGGTATACGCCCCATATTGTAAGGGGGGGCGTCAGGTGCATGAAGTGCTAAATATCATAAGTTTGGTGTGATTAATAAAGAGATGGCGGACGCATTGCGTCCGCCATCGTGGTATACCCCGCTAATTAATTTACTGAACAGAAGCGAGCACCTAGGGACGGGTGTAAGCTGAAACGTCACCGCCGAGATCCTCAATCGAGTCAATCAGGATCTGGATGATGTACTTGTTATTGTGCACGTAAACGCCGGGGTCCTTCTGGCTGTATTGATAGTTGAAGGCAGCTCTGAGCAGGCGAGGAGTCCAAGTGGCATAAGCTTTGCTATCAGCACCGTAGAAATACGGGTAGGCATTGCCCTTGTATTCAAGTGGACCACCGTTTGCTGCGGCATAGATTTGGAGTTGAGCTAAGAGGGCTTCTGCGAGTGTATCGACTTCACCCTTAATGCCTTCTGTCACATCGCCATCACCATCGTAATCCACTTCGGTCTCGCGAATGACGGCTGGGTCGGTGGTATCGTGGCAGGTTTCGCAAGCTTCAACCTTGGGTTCGAGGGCATGAACGTCGTGGCAGTCTGCGCACTTGTTCATCTTGCCTTCTTCACTGGCGTGTAAGTTCTGGCCGACATATTCCTTGCCATCGTACTGATAGGCACCCTTGGCATCATTGCCGAAGAGAGTTGCACCTGCAGCGAAGTAGTGGATGTTCTTAAAGCGGATCTTCGCATCGACCACATCAGCATCCTTGCCCTTGAGAGCGTTGTTCACGCTGGTGGTGGATTCGCGTCCCTGGTGGCAAGAGATACAGAGGTTCGAGTCGTCGGCTACAAAGTTGCCATCAGCATCTTTACCGCCCAAGCTGACTGAAGCGCCGCTCGGGAATACAACAGACTTGACCTCATAACGATTGGGCCAGTTGGCTTCATCATGACAGGTGGAGCACAAATAACCGTTGCTGGAGGGCATGGAAGCCAGGCCAGTTATGGTGGTTGTACCACTGGATGTTACAACTGTCGTGCCGCCATCCTTGAGATAGGTGGGCAAACCTTGCGCGGTATGGCATTTCACACAGCCAAACGGCACGGTGTAGAGCGGGTTGCCTTCGTTATCGTAATCCCAATCGCGGAAGGGCAATGTATCGCCAGCGAAATGGCCTGCATCGGTGCGGGCGAGTGTGCTGGTATCACCACCGAGATCGGCGACTGAATCGAAGAGCAATTGGACAATATACTTGTTACCGTGAGCAAACGCACCGGGATCCTTGAGGGAGACCTGGTAGTTGTAGGCGGCTTTGAGCAGGCGGGCAGTCCAAGTGCTGAAACGGACAGCGCTGCCATCTGCCTGATCGGCGACGCCATCACCATCAGCGTCAGCAAACCAGTAGGGATAGGCAGCGGCGTCATATACAATGCCGGTGCCGGCTTTGTCAGCAGCATACGTTTGGATCTCAGCCATTAGGGCAGCTTGCAGGCCTTCGATCTCGTAGTACATGCCTTCTTCCACATCGCCATCGCCATCATAGTCTGGATTGGAGCTGACCATGCGGACGTTCTTGAGGTCTTCCACGGTAGCGACGTTTTCATGGCAGAGTGCGCACTGCTCAACTTTAACTTCAAGAGTGTGCGGGTTATGGCAGCCTGTGCAGGAGTCATAGCCTGCGACGTGGGTGTTCTTAGCGTCGTAGCTCATGCCTTCGTATTGATAACCGCCTTGTACCATGCCACCGTAGAGGGTGGCGGCTGCAGCGTAATAGTGAACATTGCGGAAACCAAAATTGACATCCTTGCCGGCGTCATCTTTGATCGGAGCGACAACTGCGTCCATGTCGGTAACGGCAAATTTTTCGATCTGCGCATCAACACTGACCTTGGACTCGCGACCCTGATGGCATTCCATGCAGCGAACATCGTCGCCAGCAGTAATTTCAACACCGGAGGGGAACATGACGGTTGTCTTGGAGATGGTGCCGGCATTATGGCAAGCTACACACTGGATGCCCTGGGCATTTTCGGCGGGTACGGCGGCATCTACTTTGTTGGCTTCGGAGCCATCAATGCCGAGATAATCCCGATAGCCGTCGCTGCTATGGCATTTGGCACAGGAGGTGGGGACGCCATCGGGGTTTTCGGCAACGTCATCCCAATGACGGAAGGGTTCATCCGCCACGTTGGCATGGCCGGAACCTTGCCACTCAACCAAGTATGGGGTGTCAGGTACGGGAGCAACAGGGGCTTCTGTTGCTGCTGTGGTGGGGGCAGTAGTCGCTGCGCCGCCACAGGCTGCTAAAACTGTGCCGACAACGATCACTGCGCCAAGCAAAACGAGCATTTTTTTGAAATTCATTGTTGCATTCTCCTTTTTATTAAAGTGGGGAAGGGGCAATTAGTATTTTAGTAGGAACAACCTCCTTACCGGAAATTAATCTCATTTGCGATTTTTCAGGTCAATACCTCAGAATTCTAAGCATC
>NZ_JBXMTI010000052.1:0-13899 GCF_057083605.1 Candidatus Villigracilis sp.
CATCTTCGAAGACCAGCGTCTTGCGGATGCGTAACACCTTCCCGTCCACTTTGAAGGCGCGTTTGCCTTCCGCATTCTCGATCCAGAAATCATCTCCGATGGAGATCAGGTTTTGACGTATTTTATAGCGGGTTGACATGGGGGACTCCTATTGTATGGATAAATTTTCCGAAAGTATAATCCATTGATACCAAAGGAGTGCAAAATGAAAACCAGCGCCCGTGTAGAAAACAGCGAAGGTCAACACAATGTAACCCTGACCACAAACGACAATTCGCACTCCATTGTCATCCCCCCTAAATCAAGCGGATTCGGTTCCAGTGCCAACGGCGGAGAATTGCTCTTCCTCGCGCTCGCGACCTGCTACTGCAATGACATTTACCGCGAAGCCGCAAAACGAAGTATCAAAGTGGAAAAAGTTGAAGTGGAGGTGAGCGGCGACTTCGGCGCGGAGGGTGAAGGCGCAAAGAATGTGACTTACCGCGCCATGGTCCATGCCAAGGGCACAGAAGATGAAATCCGCAAGTTGATGGAGCACACGGATACAGTTGCCGAGATTCAGAATTCCCTCAGGGTAGAGACACCTGTGATTTTGAGCAAAATCGAGATCTTGACCACATAAGGCTGCACTATGAATCATATTTACAGCCATGCTATACTTGCAGCATGAAACAAGCCCTGACCCATGCTGGTTGTGTGGTGTTTCGCAAGGATGGAGAAGAAACTCTCTTTCTTATCATCTCGTCATCCAGCGGGAAGCATTGGGTTCTGCCGAAGGGTCATATAGAGGGAAACGAAAGCCCCGAAGCAGCTGCCCTGCGCGAGCTGGAAGAGGAAGCGGGGATCAAGGGCCAGGTCGTTGAACCCTTATCCATCCGAAAATATGAAAAAGGCAAAGAGAATGTAACTATTCAATACTTTCTGGTGCGGATGACCGAAGCAGGGAAATCCGGTGAGGGCAGAAACCTTCGTTGGGCAGATAAAGATAGGGCGCTGAAGCTGCTTTCGTTCGACGAATCCAAGAGTGCATTTCAAGAGGCCATAACAGCGATGAGGAGGAATCCATGAATACTGCGCAGGTAAGTATTGAACTCATCCTGGCAGGCATTCTCGCGCTCTGCGCATTTGTCCTGCCGTTTTTGGGTGGATCGGATATCAACAAGGATCTGCTGCAGTCTAATGCACTGATCGGATTTCTAGGCGTGGCCTACTTATTCGGAGTGGTATTCGACAAACTGGCGGATATGATCCTGAATCCATTCGAAAAATTCAAACGACTCGAACAAGCCGATGAATATCTTACGGATCATCCAAATTATAAGAAAGACCCCTACCCGCAAAACATCCTTGAATTCCGCCTGCGGAAATACAAGGATGGTCGACTGGATTGGATGGATTCGCTGAAAAGCCGCATCCGCATCAGCCGCGAACTGGCCGTGCTCGGGCTGCCCGCCACCATGGGAATTGCCCTCTATCAAAGCGCCGCCACGGATTGCAGCACTGTGGCAATATGCCCCTCGCGCTGGGGTTATGTGTTCGTTGCGATCAATGCCCTTCTGGTGATCGCGGCTGTGTTGAATTCCAAAAACATCGACACGATGCCGAACACAAATCATCTCAAAGCCGACAGGAAGGAAAGAACCTTGCAAATGGCCCAGGCCAGGAAGCAGATGTATATCAATTCCTGGGTTTATTACTTGATGATGCTCAATTCGGCGACAGCAATTGCCTTCGTTGCTTCTGGGAATTTGGGGATTCTTATTCTTGGGCTGGCAGGAGTATTTATTACCCTGCTGGGTCTGTGGACCTGGAACACCATCACCCGAACTTACTTGAAGTTCATTGCAAGGGAAATGCCAGATTTTCGCAAAGAGGAAAAATAAAGAAATATTAAATCCGCTGTGACCTTTGTGCAAAGGGATAGAGATCACAAGGAAGAATATCCATGACGCCGAATCTTTCCTACACCATTTGGTTCACCCAGCGGACAGGTAGTACGCTGCTATACAAAGCCATCGAATCTACAGGCGTTGCTGGAGTCCCGCGCGAATGGTTCAACTGCCCGCCCAACCTGCTCACGACTTTCAACAAGACAAGCCATGCCGAACTTCAAGACTATTTATATAGACTTGGAAGTACTGCGAACGGCGTTTTTGGCATTAGTCATTCCTACTATGAACCGCATTTCAGCCAATTGATCGATACGCTTCGGAACTTCCCCGCATGTGGATCTGCCGAAATAAAGCGGACAGCCGTCTGGGAGCGGGTCTTTCCCAATCACCGCCACATCTTCATGACGCGCCGTAACAAAGTTCGGCTGGCAGTTTCATGGTGGAGGGCGATCCAATCGGGAGAATGGCACGTGCCAAACAATGAACCCCGCAAGCCTGTTGACCTTTCCGATAAGTATTCCTTCGACGCCATCAATCACTTATACAACGAATGTTCCATGCGTGAAGCAGGGATACAGGAATTTCTTGCCGAAGGCGGCATTACCCCATTGAATATTTTTTACGAGGACTTTGTGCAAGAATATGAGCAAACCGTTCGAACGATCCTGGATTATCTCGAACTGGATTCGATATCTGCGATCATTGCCCCGCCTGCGCTGACAAAACTGGCAGATGTTGTCTCCGAAGAATGGGTGCAGCGATTTCGTGAAGAACGTCAGAACGGCTGGGCGAATCGTGGATGGTAGGAGATCCACGCGTTAACCAAATAGACAGAGTAACTTGAATTCCAGAAACCTTATACTTGCAATGAAAGGGGTTTAATTGTATTATTTGGTAACTTCCTAAGGAGGAAAGAAATCATGACTATTCTGGAATTCGCCCTATCCATAGTTTCATCCTTGCTTGCCGCCTATCTGGGCTATTTTTTTCGAAAATATCGCGAAGGTATCCCTCAAAGAAATCTGAAGAAAATTCTGAATTTTGGGGAAGATGAAATCATTTTTGTTTTTGCATACAGGGAGGAAGTACCTATTTCTATACTACCAAGAACCTCCACTGAAGATATGGCATCGATAAACAATGTTGTTGGTAGTCTCGTAAAAACAGGGTGGCAAGGACCAATTAAAGTTCGTGACACATCGCATCTCACGCCAGCTGAAAAGCAAAAAAATATTGTCACCTTTTGCAGCCCAAAATCCAACCATTTTACAGCAGAACTACTAAGGGAGCTGCGTGGCAAGGGCATCAAGATCTATGACTTCCGACCACAACCCGAAAATCAGAGTCGATGGGAAATATTTTTAGACATTGCACGGTATCCATCCCCATCTTACGACGAGATTGCTCAACAAACCAGAAATATTCCTGAGGGCACATATACGGATGTCGCTCTTTTAGCTAAAGTTACCAATCCATGGAATGCGGCCAATAAAATATTAATAATTTCTGGCATACGAGGGTTCGGGACATGGGGAGCTGCAGAGTTTTTGCGAAAAAGATCGCAAGAACTTTACCAACAGTTAAGAAAAAACAAGGAATTCAAAACAGATGGTAATTTTGCGGCTGTTCTCAAGATTACATACAATAATCTCGACATAACTGAACATGAAATTTTAGATATTATACCTATTCCAGGTTAATGAAGCAGCTTAGATAGGTAATTAACAAAAAAGATCGGTGCTGCAAAGAGACTATGATTCTCGCTCGAATCTGAGGTAACAATGCATCACATGGATACTGTCGCCGAAATTCAGAATACGCTCAGGGCGGGGACGGATATCAAATTGAGTGGGGTTGAAATTGCTTGGCAAAATTTTCTGTAACCCTTGGATGCATTCGTGCTATACTAAATTTAGCGGAGAATGGACATGAGAAGGCGCGGTGTGACATGGCTAAAAAGGATACTTTTGCCGATAAACAAAACAACCTGAAACAGAGAATTATATCGGGGGGAGAAACTACCTTTCTCAATGAAGTCTTTCATAAAACAACTGTTTTCCTGCAAAAAGCATTACGCAGGCGGGAAACACTATCAGACTGGTGGGGAGTAAGCCTGATTACCATGATATTTATTCTGATCGCAATCAGCGTATTTTCACTTCAAGCAAGTATGAATCCCACCCATTACTCACTGGTTTTCTGGGACATTGTGTTTATGATTCCCACAATCATTTGCATAAAAATTCATAGCGATAGCATCGTCACCCGTCTTCATGAGCAGATCATAGGTTTCCTTCAATCCAACGAAAGCCTTGGCGATCTCGAACGGTGGTGGAATACATATACAAACAAAAGGTCAGCCATCATCTTCATAGTGCTATTTTTAATTTTCACCATGCCGTTTGTATATCTGCTGGCGTATCTTCCAACCGTGGACCTCCCCACGCCAGGCTTGTTGATCCTTTTATTAATCGTGCAGGTCTTTTTCGCCATGGGGTTTTACAATGAACTGGTGTTTTTAACCCTGCTGTCACGTATGCAAAATTATCAATTCGATCTTTTTGAAAGCGATCCTGCAGACTCGACAGTGATCGGCAATTTATCCAGCATGTTCATGGGGACCATCTACCTGTCAGCGGTAATATCCGCCCTTTTAACTTTGGTGGCTGTCGCGACCCAAAACTTTACCCCCCTTGCAATCTTCCTGATTCTCATCCCATTATGGGGTGTCACTACGTTCTTTTTTGTACTGATTCAATTCTCCCTTGCAAAGATCATAACCAAAAAGAAGGATGAGACTCTTAATAGCATCCATAAAAAGATCGAATCTTTGAAAATAGAACAAAACTTCATGGATGAAAAAACAAGGGAAGCGTTCAGTTGGTGGCTGGACTATTACAAAAAGGTAAAACAAACACGCAATTCAGCCATGAATCCAGGCTCCACTCTCGGATTTTTGAACTCATTACTACTTCCACTTTTGACCTTCATCCTGACAAACTTGGGAACACTCTTGGGATGGTTGCGATAGGGAAATCTGCTGTAGCATACGGACACTGTCGTCGAAATTCAAAATACACTCAGAGCAGGAACGGATGTCAAATTGAGCGGGGTTGAGGTTGTGGCAACGTAACCCGCCCCGCCTGCCGAAGGAAGAGTAGAAAAAATAATAAGTTGAAGATGGATGTATAATAAAAAAGGTACGGCAATCACAGAAAAGAAGGTGAACAATGATCTATGCATTTTCTGTTTTGTTCTTCATCCTCGGTCTGGCAACAGGGATTCCCACCATCATTCTTTTTAGACGAATGGAAAATATCAGAAAGGATAGTTCAACTGCTTCTGGCGTAGTTCGTTCCATAGGAAACTATCGTGGCTTTCTATTCGGCAGGTCTGTTCGTCCACTCGTAGCATTTCGCGTCCAAAACACCGAACAGTTGGTAGAAATGACCGACAATAGTGGATTTTTTAATCCACGCTATGAGATAGGCAAGACGGTCGAAGTTGTGTATCACAAGGAAACGCCCTGGAAAGCCTATCTCAAACAGGAATGGACTCTCACCCGCCGCGACTTGTGGTCTGGTATTGGTGAAATTGTCTTCGCCGCTGTTCTATGGTGTGTTGGTGTTTATTTTGGCTTGCCGTTTTAAACAAATTCCACATCAATAAAAACATAAGACCTCTGAGTAGTCGGAGGTCTTATCATCTAATCTCTAATATCGAATTATCTGCTCTTCCCTACTCCCCCGTCGGCGCCCAGATATTCTTGACCTGAGTCGCCTCGTGCAGGAACTCGTGACCTTCTCCCTGCTCGCGGTCGAGCCAATCGCGGGCAGCTTAGTAACAGCAGCAAATAGATACATCGTGAGCATAAAAAGGTTTATTTTACAAAACCACCAACTCGAATGTTCGTAATTTCAACATCCATGCCTGCCAAGGCAGGCAGATCATAGCCAATATAAAACACCTTCGACCCATCAGGAATTGACAGACTTTCATCCATTTTTAGATTATTAATATAGACGCGCATGAAGCCTCCGATTAGCTCAAAACGAATATCGTACGTACGGCTATATTCATAGTGTTGGGTCATAATCTTAATACCGCTATACTCACCCACATCTGCCATCATAAAGAGAATTGCAGGATTATTTCCAACCGTATCAACATGGAATTTGAAACGTGCAGAATCTCTGGCTGACGTCGGATTGTTAGCTGGCGCAACGGCAAAAGTAATATAAGCAGGGGATTCTGAGTTCGCAATATACATCGAATTAATATAGATACTAAATTCAACGACAGAATTATTGCTATCAATGGGCGTATAAATTCCCGCCGTTTCAAAATTTCTTTTATCGCGCTTAAAAAGATGCAAGACGCCCTGTTGATCGGTAAAAATCCCCAGGGATTCAATCGAATAACAGTTATTTAAGTCACTCGACATATCACTTAATGTATTTTGATCGGCAGAGACTGGCTTCCAATTTTGAGAATTTATACAACTATCAGCTAGTGTTCTTGCTGGTAATAGTGTTGGGGCTTCAGAGACGGGTGATAGTGTTGCTGGGGGTGGGGTCTCAGTTGGAAGCGAACAGTCAATGTTTTTTACTGATGAAGAAGAAAACTCAAGTCCCACCCGATAACTATAGTTAGTAGCTTTGGTTTCCCCGTTTTCCATATATTCCACCGTGCCTTCGCGGCGCGTCTCTTTCCAGATAATTGTATATTCCTGTCGGGTATACGCAGGAACTTCAATATTTATACTTTCCGAATGGCCCTTCTGATTACTTATAATGGAAGAGAAATGTTTTTCCACAGATCCTTGTATTTCTACTTTTGCAACGCCAGAGACATCCGCCCCACCAGTAACGCTTGCACCTAAAACAAGCTCCTCTTGATTGGTTTCACTGGCGCTGTCACTGAATTGAATTACCATCTTGAATGGCCCCGCAGCATCGCATTGATCAAAGACCTTGGATTGTATGATTTCCCCCGTTACCAGTTTATTCTCGGTAATATTGAGTACCTCCACTTTGGCCTGTGGCGTTGCTGTAGATGGTGCACACCCAACAAACAATACCAAAAATATACTGAGGGGAAAATTCCGAAACATTGATTTTTCCATGTTCATATTCAATCCTCCTGGTGAGCTTTACGCTCCTAGCTATCAGCCCTTCAAAGAACAGGAACTTAGCTAGCTATTTTGTCTCTGTCTGAACTATTTTAGTCCCGTTTTCCAAAACCTGTGTGGATTGGCGGAATTTCCTTGTTCACCATGAATAACTGAACTGTACATCTTTAACAAAAAAGACCTCCGAGAGTAGCCTCGGAGGTCTAATCATCTAATTATCTGCTCTTCCCTACTCCCCCGTCGGCACCCAGATATTCTTGACCTGCGTGGCCTCGTGCAGGAACTCGTGGCCTTCGCCCTGTTCGCGGGACATCCAATCTCTGGGCAGACCGTAGCCTGTCCACGTGCGTTTCATGTTCGCGGCAGATTCGTTCTCGACGTGATAACAGCCTTCCGCGGGGCCGAAGTACCAGACCGAATCAACATCTTCATGTTGAACAAGGGTTTTGACCAGATGGTCACGGTCACCCGTGACGATGTTGACCACGCCGCCAGGCACATCGGAGGTATCGAGCACCTGATAGAAGTCTGTGGCGGAGAGCGGATATTTCTGGCTGGGGATCATCACCACGGTGTTGCCTCTTGCGATGGCGGGAGCCATGAGTGAGATAAACCCAAGCAAGGGCATTTCGTCAGGGCAGGCGATGCCGATCACACCCATCGGTTCGTTGACTGCGACAGTAATGCCGCGCAAAGTCGTCTCTTGCACGGTGCCGCCATATTTATCGGCCCAGGCCGCGTAACTGAACAATCTTTCCACGGAGGCATCCACCTCGGCTTGAGCAGACTTCTGTGTGCGTCCCGTCATTTCTACAATGCGTTTGACGAACTCCGCATTGCGCGCATCCAGGTTCTCAGCGATGAAATATAAAATCTGCGAGCGGTTGAATCCATGTCGCATGGCCCAACCAGACTTGGCGAGAATTACAGCATGTGCAACTTCAACCGCGTCACGAATATCCTTGCGATTGCCGTCACCGACCTGACCGACCAATTTTCCTTTGTCACTCAACATGCTCAACGTGTATGCGCCGTCAGGGCGGACTTGCTTGCCGCCGATGTACATCTTAGGAGTGCGGTCTATTGAGGGAAGCGAATGTCCATTTGCCCGATCAACTGTCGGCGCGGTGGGACGCGCTGGAATGTGTTCGCCCCATTTCTTTCCATCGAAAGGTGGTCGAGTAGGTGTGCCCCGCGAAGCGGCCGTATCGAGACCAAAGTCTGGGCGCGGACGATCCATCCAGGTCGGTCTCACATATTCAAACAGACCTTCCTTGCCGCCTTCGCGCCCGTAACCCGACTCACGATAGCCGCCGAAGCCCGACGCGCCGTCAAATTGATTCGTGCAATTGACCCACACCGAGCCCGCCTTGATCTTGCTGGCCACATCCAGCGCGAGGTTGATGTTATCGCTCCACACACTGGCGGCGAGACCATAACGCGTGTTGTTCGCAAGTTCGATGGCTTCGCTCGGCGTTCTAAACGTCAGCGAAACCAACACGGGCCCAAAAATTTCCTCTTGAACAGTGGCAGCTGCGGGGTCGAGACCAGTAAGCAGCGTGGGCTTATAGAAGAGGCCCTTTTCAGGCATGGGGATGTTCGGCTGATAACATTCAGCGCCTTCGCTAATGCCCGTCTTCACCCAGCCATCGATCGTGTCCCATTGCGACTGATCGACGATGGCACCCATATCAATTGCCTTATCCAGCGGGTCGCCCACGCGCATGTGTTCCATGCGGGTTTTTAATTTTTGGATGAACTTCGGCGCGACGTTTTCCTGCACAATCAGCCTTGACCCTGCGCAGCAGACCTGACCCTGATTGAACCAGATCGCATCGACCACGCCTTCAATTGCTCCATCCAGATCGGCATCGTCAAACACGACGAATGGACTCTTCCCCCCCAACTCGAGCGACAGTTTCTTGCCCGAGCCAGCCGTCTGCTGACGAAGTGTTCGCCCCACATCGGTGGAACCCGTGAAGGCGATCTTATCCACATCGGGATGTTCAACCAGCATCGAGCCAGCTTTACTGCTGCCTGTGATGATATTAACCACGCCAGGAGGTACACCCGCCTCTGCGACGATCTCGGCGAACAACAATGCAGTCAGTCGTGTATAAGAAGCAGGTTTCAAAACAACCGTATTTCCCATCGCTATGGCAGGCGCGATCTTCCAGCCCAGCATCAATAAAGGGAAGTTCCACGGGATGATCTGCCCGACCACACCCACAGGCTGATAATCGCGCATTTCAGTTTCCATCAATTGCGCCCAGCCCGCATAATAGTAAAAGTGACGTGCCAGCAGCGGCACATCGATATCACGCGACTCGCGGATCGGCTTGCCGTTATCCATGGATTCCAAGACCGCCAGCAAGCGATGATGTTTTTGAATATTGCGCGCAATCGCATACAGATATCGCGCACGGACAACACCTGGAGTCTGGCTCCAAGTGCCGAACGCCTCCCGCGCCGCAGCGACAGCCGCATCCACTTCCTTTTGCCCTGCCTGCGTCGTCTCAGCCAACAACTCGCCATTCGATGGATTGATGGACTGAAAGAATTTCGCACCCTTCGGCGTCACCCATTCGTTGTTGATGAACAGACCGAATTTACGGTTATGTTCATCCAGCCACGCATTGACGGCATCAGGCGCCTCGGGGGCGGGTCCGTATTCCATGCTTTTGAAGATTTCAAGTAAGGTGGTCATAATATACTCCGATCACATTTTATGGCGGCGGGCCAAATGTAAAATATGGCAATGTTTTGGCATTTAATACATATCCGCTCAGCATCGTGCCTGATCCCGGATGTACCAGATCCGTTGACTCCATTACATCTGCCGGTCCGAAAAAAATCATCTCCAGGATTTGTTTTTCCGTCCATCGTGACGCAGGCCGTAAGCTGGGGGCAATATGGACAATCAGATTTCCGTCTTTGGTCCATATTTTCACCATATAACTGTTTTTCGGACCGTATGATGAGTTCCATTTTGCTTCAGAAAATCCGTTTGTATCCGTATTCGCTTTCAGCTGTTCGAAGTCTCCCCGGATATGAACGGTTATTGTGGATTCCGGCCAGAGTCCCCACCGTTGCGGACCGTCGGCGTTCGTAAATTCCAGATAAAATTTGCCTTCATTCCAGTTCGAAAAAGTAAATTCCTTTATGTCGCTGATATTTCCCCTATTCTTTAGCGCTTGTAACATATCCGTATAGATATTAGAGCTGAAATTTACCTTATTCCAAGCATCTGTATTCGGTATATGGGATAATGTCGGCATCAACATCTCACCCTCAATTGATTGATCAAGATATACTGTTGTAAGTAATTGATCAGGCTGTTGCATCCCATCGTTTATGTCTTTCTGGGAATAATCAACCAAATATCCCGAAAATAGCATTCGTTCCCAGGTATTTCGCTCTTTATCCCAAGTATAAGTTAACGTATTGCCTTTCTCTGTTTTCAAATCCATATAGTACATGCCGTTTTCGAAGCGCGTAAATTCATCTGGTGCGTTCGAGTCCTTGGTTGGCGCTGGCGTTTCGGTGGGAGTTGGTGCTAAAGTTGGTGTACTTGTGGGTAAAGATGTGAGTGTCGCGTTTGGCGATTGGGTTGACGCGGGCGAGCAGGCAACCAATGTAACAGCAAGCGTGACTATCAGCGAGATTTTCATAAACTTCATTGTTTTCCTTCGTGCTCTTCGTGTCCTTCGTATATAAAAAAACTTATCCCATTGGCATGTGATGCTTCGCGGCGTAGTGACCTGTGATGTAGTGATACAACTGCCGTTCGATATCGGTCAATAAACTGCTTGCGCCGATGCGGAAAAGGTCATTCATCAGCCACTCGTCGCCGAGTTCTTCCTTCATCAACGACTGCCATGCCATCGCCTGCTTCGCGGAGCTGATTCCGCCCGCGGGCTTGAAGCCGACTTTGTAGCCAAAGCGATCCAGGTAATCGCGGATGGCACGCGTCATTACCAAACTAAATTCCAGCGTGGCATTGACCGTTTCCTTACCTGTGGACGTCTTGATAAAGTCCGAGCCTGCCATCATTGCCACGAGGCTGGCTTGATAGACCTGCTTGAGCGTGCCGAGATCACCTGTTGCGAGAATGGTCTTCATGTGTGCGTCTCCGCAAGCTTTGCGGAATTGTTGCAGCTCGTCGTACATCGCAGCCCAATCGCCAGTAAGAACATAATTGCGGGCGATGACCACATCTATTTCTTTTGCGCCTGCTTCCACGGCCTGCTCGATCTCCTGAACCCGCTGAGGCAGGGGCGTTTGTCCCGCAGGAAAGCCTGTCGCAACAGAGGCAACTGGAATGTTGGATCCACGAAGCGCCTCGACTGCATCATGCACGCGGTTTGGGTAAACGCAGACCGCGCCGACAGTCACTTTCTCGCCGTCGAGTCCGAGTCTCGCGAGCATATCGGGGCGGATGGGCATTCTCGCCTTCGCACATAAACGATGGACGCGCCCGGGCGTATCGTCACCCGCCAATGTAGTCAGGTCAATGCAAGTGACCGCGCGCAACAGCCACGCCGCCTGCCATTCCTTCTTGATGGTCCGTCGTTTGGGCAGCGAGGCAGTGCGCCGTTCCACGGCACTCTTGTTGACGTGCGCACCCATCACCCAATCCAGGTCGAGAGGTGTGCCGGGGTTACGATTGTTTTTTGATGTCATGGTAAGCCTTTACGTTGAATTGTCCTACAACTTTCTTAAATATATCATAATGCCATTAATCCCCAATTACAACATCAGGCAGTTCATCCTCCACCAACCGCAGGCGCGGATAGGCATACATCAGGGCAGTGATTAGCCAAAAGCCCACTCCTGCGAGGCTCATCATTAGGCCGATTCCGCGCCCGATCCCTGTGCCAAATAACGTGCCGAAGAGGGGTGCAAGAAATCCACCAGACATCATTCCAGGCTCAAAGATTCTATCAGCCAGTGGAGCAGACAGCAAAAGCCCAATGGGCGGCCCCAAGCGTGCGATCAGGAAGATCACAGAAAATACCCGGCCTTGCAGCTCAGGCGGTGACTTGGTCTGAACGATGGAACGCAATTGCGCGTTGACCATGGGGATGGGAAAAAGAAAGAAAAATATCCCGATTGCGATCCACCAGAAGACTGGGCGCAGCCCTCCGAACATCAACCCGAGTCCTCCGATTAGAATCCCGGCATAGATTCCGGTCATTTTTCGCTTCGTTCCGCCCCACCAACTGATCATAATTCCACCCAGCAATAACCCAAGGCTGGAGAGCATTTGGGTAAAACCCAGGATTTTTGCATCTGAGAATGACAAAATAAGGGGTGTGATCAGTGCCATCACAGATGACAATAGTAGATTGACAACGCCAATATAAGCCGCAAGCGCGATCAGACCACGTCTCTCTGAAAGGAATTGCCAGCCTTTCTCAATATCCTGCACGATCTTCTGGGCCCTTTGTTCTGAAGTGGTTTCAGGTTGGGGAACGCTCACCAGCAATAAAGTTCCCACGGCGGCAAAGAAGGTTACGAAGTCTATTAACATCATGCCGCCGACACCGATCACGCCTACCAATAACCCAGCTAGCACTGGCGCGAGCAAGCCTTCCAGGGATTGACCAGTTTGCGTCATGCCATTTGCCCGCGTCAATTGATCCTTGGGAACTAGCATCGTAATGGAAGCAGTGAAGGCTGGAAGTTGAAAGGTATTGAATAAAGAGGCAAAAAAGGATGAGACATAAATGTGCCATACTTCCAGGTTGCCGCTGGTATATAGAAGAAAAACGATCAGCGTGGATAGAGCTGCTCCAACATCCGTGAGGATCATCACCCAGCGGCGATTCCAACGGTCTACTAACGCGCCGGCAAACAGGCTGAATATCACAACCGGCAGGGCATTAAACAGTGCCGTATAAACAAAAGGCGCCGCCTCACCGGTCTTCTGGTAGATCCAGATCGAGAGGGCAAAGCCAGTTAAGCCAGACCCGACGGTGGAGATCAATTGACCGATCCAGATGATGACAAATTTACGCATGAATGCCTCGAAGTAAAATTTGGTTGAGTAATGTAGTGGTCAGTAATTCAGCCAAGGTCAAGCGGCTTTTCAGGATTACGCGGGTGACTTGAAATCATAAAAGCTCAAAATATATTGGCTGATATTATCAGACAGTGAAATAAAATCCAACCGCTGTATAATCCGAATAACCCATGAAAACATCAAAAGAGTTTCCGATTTTCGATGAAAGTTTCGCCTCGCTGAACCAGTTCATTCTTGAGCTGGTCAAAGTATACAATGCAGGAGAGCTAAATTCCTGGGACGAGCTGGATGTAAGAGTAAAGTTGTTTTTCACACAGGAAATGATGCAATCAATGGAAGCAAAGATCCCCGGGTGGAAGAAGATGGCGTCCTATGCAGACGGAATCACACTCACACATGTAACTTGTGTTTTCCTGGGCCTGTACATGCTGCCTGAATTTCGGGCTTTATCCGCAGATCAACAGCAAATCGTAAAATGGATCATCCTGTTGCACGATATAGATAAATTTCACATCCGCGGAAAAAAGGATACAATGCACGCCTTCAATTCAGCAGTGGTTGCCGCAAATATGCTGCCAGGCCTTGGATTCCCAATTGACGAGAAATATTATGAACTAATATCCTCGTGGAGTGAATATACCCGTCAAGCCTTCATACTTAGCAGCCCGGATATGCCGCCCAAGCCTGACAATCGAAAACTTCCCAAGATCCTCTCAGACATTGACGATATTTTCGGTGAGAACATCCCCGCCAATCTAATCATAAAAACCATCCTGCTGCACATATCCCTGGATGTGGACAAAAACTATCCCGCTCCCGCCCCGCTGACAGAGAGCGAAATCAAACGCTTT
>NZ_JBXMTI010000053.1:0-14724 GCF_057083605.1 Candidatus Villigracilis sp.
CCTTGAATTGTACCCAGGCTTCACCTACAGGCTCGATACCGCATTCATAGGTTGATTGTTTAATAGGATTTGGTTTCTTGGGTCCAAAAATAAAACCAGCAGCAATCGCACCGATGGGAATGATCAACCCGACAACAATAAATAGAGCCACATATAACCACTCGTTCATTTAAGTCACTCCGTCGTGAAATTTATTACAACAAGTGGGCAAATTGTACCATAGAGAACAAATGCCCCTGTAGTAAGCATGTCAATTTTTTGGGTGATATTCGTCATATTTTTTCCCACCTTATTTTCGAAGTTCAACTAAAATTTTTTCGGCTATTTCCTCCTGTTTTTTCTTTTCCTCTTGAACACGAACCTGAGAATATCCTCTAAAAATGGAAAGCCGACGATAAGGCTGAGGACTGAGCCAACCACACCAGATGTCCGCACGAAGTCGACTGAGAAGCCGAAAAAATCCACCGCTTCGATCTCGACGATTTGAGCTGATACTGCCATTCGGCTTTCTTCGCCGCTGACACGGTCTACAAACATCAAATGCAGCCAGACGATCCCACGAAACACTCCCGTTTCCTGCGGACGGACACTCCAATGAAAAGTCACCGATTGACCGGGCTTCATCGGCTCGTAAGTGGAACCAGATGGCTGAATTTCCATACCTGCCATATCGATGCGTGCCTCAGCAGTGACGAAATGTGTTTCATATAAATTGGGAATTTCGATCACATCGCCTGCCACCACATTGCCGCCGATTACTGCGGTGGGAGTGATATTTCCCAGGTCATCCACCTCCAACGTCAAGCGGATAATGTCACCTTCCACCCCGGCCTTCATCTTCGGAGGATACTCCAGCGTTAGGCGGCGCGTCTCAGGGATGGCAGGTAATACTGCCATTTCAGTTGGCTGAACGATGGGTGTGCCAGGGATTTGCGTTGGGATAATAATGATCGGTACACCTGTTGATGTAGCTGGCGGCGCAACAAAGGTTAGCATCGCAGGAGGTTCTGTAGCGGCTGGTGCTTCTGTTGCAGCAGGTTCATCGGTTGCAGCAGTTGATGGTGCGCCACCACACGCAACCGAAACAAATATGATCGTCAACGCGGAGACGACGATGGAAATATTACGGGGAGAAAAAGGCCGGTTGATCACGAGATAGCCAAAGGGTAATAATGAAGCGAGGAGGGTGTCGGCAGTTGCATTTCAGCAGGTGAGATGGTGCGGTCGTTCGTCACATGCGGGTTGGGAAGATATCCCCAAAGCAACAGGGAAATTGAAATCGTGAGAAAAATAATAGCGAGAATAAGGCGAAGGCGTTTGTTCATAAATCCACTTCTTCTACTTCAATGTACCACTTCACGCGCGTACCCACGCGGTCACGCAGTTGCCATGCAATTGGTTTCTGCATTTCTGCAAATGTTTTCTGAATGGTATGGACGCGGCTCACAATGAGTTCGCGTTCATCCGGCGTGAGGCTTATATCATTCCCGCTGACCAAATCTGCCACACGCTGCAAATTAATGGATGTGGTTTTATACAAGCCCCAATCCTGGCTGCATAGTTGGGCTAGGATTTGCAAGTTGATCGTCTCGCAATCATCGCTGCCAGTTTCATTATTCAACAAAATGGACGCAATATCAAGTGCGTCTTTACGGTTAAGCTCGATGATCTGCGCCTTGGATAGCAACAACTCCGCCAGCGGAATGGTGACGGGGTCAGCGGTGAGGCGGTCTTCCAGGGGAATCTTGTGGCACATTTCAAAATCACCGACAAAGATATCGATCTTCATTTCGGTTTTGTCGTCAAAATAAATCTGCCTGGTTGCGCCATTGAGGATATTAAATTGCTTATCGGGACTGTATCCCACCTCGGGCATGAAGGCTTCGAATTCGCGGCGCTGTTTTTTGGCAACCACAAAATCGAGGTCGGCAAATTCACGGGTGAACAAGGGATGATTCTTTTTATTGTGCGCCTGTACAGCCAGCCCGCCGATTGCACGGATCTGGATATTCTTTGCCTCCGCCGCACTTACGAGGCGATTCATTTCTGCCAGGATCACTTGTGAGGTGATTGCCATCCGTTCACCTTAATAAAACAGACCTGACAGGTTTTCGAAAACCTGTCAGGTCTTTCTAGTTACTCAACTGGAATTTCAGCCTGCACTTTGTTCAGGTCAATACCCTTGCTCTTGCGATAAGCCTTGAAGCCGAAATAAATTACGGCAGCCAGCACATAATTGCCGAGCATGAAATAGACCGAGCTGGTATTTTTGATTCCAATGCCATACAAAGCATTGGGGTCGATGATCCATTGATAGAGCAGGTAAACCAGGAAGCCGCCAAAGATGACACCTGCGACAGAGATCAAAGGTAAGCCAAGCACATTGTATTTGGCAATGGGCGATGCCTTATACAGGTCAGGCTTGGTATACGGAAGCACAATGGCAGAAATTGTGGTGCCGAGGAATGTGACCGCAATGACCAGCGTGGAGCACAACGTCAGTGTTTGGAAACTGGCGATATTGAACGCAAATAGATACGCAACCACGATGGATGGAACAACCATCAGCAGCAGCGCGTTGACCGGTGTGCCTGTACGTTCATCCAATTTCGCCACGGACTCAGGGAGCAGACGGTCAAAGGCGGCGGCAAAGATAACGCGCGTGGAGGAAAGGAAGACGGTCCCGCTCCAGCCAAACCACCACAAGCTCATTAAAGCAACGACGAGGAATTGTACAAATTTATTTGTGGTGAGGAACGCTGCTAACATGGCAGGATACGGCCAGACAGGAAGCGCAGGTGCTGTTGTGGTGTATCCCCAAACATAATTCCACCAGGCACCACCGGCTTGAACGTAAAAGTCCCAGCCGATTGTTTTGCGAATGGCAAATAGCAATATGATGCCAAGCACGGTTGTAATCCCAAGTGCCCAACCCATCCCAGCTACATTGCGTTTGAAATCAGTCGCACCGCGAACTTCTCCATATAGTGTCGCACCCCAGTTAGGCCATAAATTGAAGAAGACCATGTAGGGAATCACGAGGAAGACAATAGCCAGTGAGCCCCCACTGAAGGGTGTGATCGCACCCGCCTCGGTTCCCAATGCTACTGTCGAATCATACACGCCGGGTGTGGCGCCAAACATGGAAGTTGCGTTCGCTTCCAAACCTGCTTTGAAGGTTTCAGGTGTTCCCATCAGCAGCAATACGATTACGATGAGCAGCCCCAACATGCCGCCGTAGAAGGAGAACTTTTGAATGCGCGCATAGGTCTTCATGCCCAGCATAATGAAAATGCTGACAATGGCAAGTGTAATGAGCGAAGCAGTGAACGACCCGATCTGCGTGCCCGCGAACCATAACGCAAGGTCTTTTGCCCCAAACACCCCAAGCAATGGAACAAGCACAATGTGACGGAACATATCACCGTACAACGGAACCCACAGCCACAAAATGAACCACCAGCCTGTGACTGCAAGGATGAAGCCGACTGCACCGCCAAGAATTCGGCTCTGCCACACATAATCGCCGCCCGAACGGGGCATGACGGCAATCAACGCGGCATACACAATGACTTCAAAGAAGATGAAGATTGCGCTGATGATCAGCGCATTGACCATGCCGCCCTCGAAGTAGTACATCTGGCTGAAGCTGTACAGACCCAGGGTGATCAGGTTGATGGAAAACAACGCGTAAATGAACGCGTCCATGACCGACCATGAACGAACCAGGCCGGTCGCCTTACGGACAAACAAGTTGCTCATAACATTCTCCTCTTTTGTTGTGTTTACTCCCCGTCATTGCGAGGCGATGTTCTTTCGCCGAAGCAATCCCCGCCAGGATGGAGATTGCTTCGCAACCTGCGCTCGCAATGACGAGAAGAGACTAACCCGTCGTCAGAACGTAATCTTCAACCTTCTTCTTTCCGAGTCTCACAATTGTGCCAAGCAAAGTTCCCTGCTCATACATGGAGCCTGGGTTGATGCAAAGAGTCTTTCCAATGCGCGAAACGCCTCGGCCTTCGTGAATATGTCCGTGCAGGCCAAGCAGGGGCTGCATCTCTTCAATTGATTCTCGCAAGGCGGTGGAGCCGACGGGCTTCAACGCCTGCCCCGCCATTTTGGGCCTCAGGTTTTCATCCAGCTCAGCTGCCTCATCAAGATTGGATTTATAGGGCGGCACGTGGATATTGAAGATGGCATTATGCGGGTCTTTCAATTGGGAAGTCATCGCTTCATACCTGACTTTGAGCTGGTTCTCGTCCTCTTCACGGTGCGTATCCCAGGGGGTTCGGTTGCTCCAGCCTGAGGCGATCATCTCGTGACCACTCTTGAGGGTAGTCACCTGCCCCTCGGCCAGGACCACGCTTCGGCTCGCGCGAACGATCTCATCCACTTCATCCATATCGTCATTGCCTGGGCAGCAATACAGCTTCATGTCTGTGCCTTCGAGTTTTTTATCAGCCAGATCCATCCATTGTTGAACGACCTTGAGCACTTCCTGCAAGAATATCTTGCTGACGCGCTCAGGGTCTTTTTCCAATTCAGTAATTTCATCGGGTGTGGTCATGTAGGGATAATAGCCGCGGCTGCGGACGCGTTTGACAATATCCTGCAATTCATCGTCATTTGTAGTATCAAACACTTGTTCAAGTAAAGTGATGCGATAGTTATTTCCACCCTGGTGCACAAACGGGACAACGGCCTTGCCTGTCATGTCGCCGCCGAGGATTAACTGATCCGCGCCGTAGAACTTCCCCGCATTCAAAAACTTGCTCCAGCAAATATCCGACCCGTGTATATCTGTTGCAAAGAAGATTGTAGTCACATGCAAATCCTTTATTCTGGGCTATGCCTTGAAGAGGTGCAGAGGTGGTGCGGTAAGATTAGCCAATTATACCCGCCGCAAATGGGAAAGCAAACACTTTCTGCGCGGTTCTCTGATACTCGCTGCCACCTTCTCACATGTGATGTTTTGGTTGTAGAATCGGCAGTGTTGAGATTCATCATAACCATATAAGGAATCAATTATGAGTACACCTGCATTGCCCATCTGCCCCAAATGCAAACAGACCGACCAGGTTCAAAAAGTGACCAGCACTTACGGCCTCAACACAAAGGAATGGTACGAGACTCGCACCAGCACCGATTCAGATGGGCACACTACGTCTTATCAGGAACGCCATGAGGCACATACGCAGTTGGGACTTAAACTCAAGCCACCTCCTCAACCCGCGCAGCCAACACACCCAGGTTTATGGTATGGGATCGGCGGATTTATAGCCTTCGTAGTATTCACCGCCTTGTGTCCCATTGCAATTGTTCCCTTTACATTCCTTCTCCCGCTCGCAGGTACTGCCTCAACCCTCATTCCCAGCATTCAGGGCCTTCCCACATGGTTGATATCAGTTTTTGTTATTGGCCTACCCACACTTTGTGTAATTGTAGGCGGCCTGGCTCTTTTGATTTGGCTTGGCATAAAGGTAAAACGGCGCTTCGACCGTGACTTGAAGAATTACAAGGATAAAAAAGCAATTTGGGATCGTGATGAGATGCCCCGCTGGCAAGCCGCAAAGAATCGCTGGGATCAACTCTATTATTGCATGAGAGATGAGACAGTCTTCATCCCTGCTGAGAACAAAGCCATCAGCCTGGAGGATATGGAGAAATATTTATTTGACCCGTATTTCAGGGGGTAGTACAGCAGCTCGTTAACCGCCTCACCGAATTTAAACACAAGCAAAGTTGCTATCTTGCGGAATTTTCGCAAGTTTTAACGCACACATGTTTCGCAGTACGAAGCAGTGCTGAAGAGACGCAGAGTTGCAAGGGAAAAAACAATAGAATCTTTGCGCCGCGGCGACTTTGCGTTAAGAATCTTGATTAAAAGCAGCTCAAGAAGTAAAGGTAGCAACTTGCATTAGATATATAGTCCTTGCACTGCAATTTTCATGCAGTGCAAGGACTATATGTTTTTAGTTATTACAACGGCTATCGCGTCACTCAGTGGAAGCTAGCCGACCGGCTCGAACACGCTTTGCAATACTTTACCAGTTAATTTGCCATCGGTATTCAATGCCAGGTCACTTAATGCAACAACTCCCACCACGCTCCGATCTCGCGGATTTAGCACCAGGATTCGTCGAATCTGGTTATCGTGCATGAGGCGGGCCGCTTCCTTAACATCTTGGTCATCGAAGCAGCAGATGGCAGGGGTGGTTGCCAATTCACGGCCAATCATTGTTTTTGGGTCCACCCCTTCAGCAATCGCGCGCACTACAATGTCACGATCACTTATGACGCCCACCAACTGATCATCATCAAAGACCGGCAGGAAACCTATATCTGCATCTCGCATTTTTCTGGCTGCGGTTTGCACAGTGTCGGTCACCCGAATGGTCTCTACTCGATTGGTCATGATCTCTTTGAGTTTCATGCCGTGCTCCTTTCTGTTTCCAGACGATCTTCAAAACTGTGGACACCGATCTGGCTGGCGCAGTGAGCGCAGCAATAGAAGACACCATCGGCTTCCATGCCATGGCCTACGATCTGACAACCGCAATGGGCACATCTTGGCGCTAGCGCGTGCATAGCACATTCAAAACTGTCAAACACATGGGTCTCTCCATTCAATCGTATCTCCATGCATTTATCGTATTCGTTTCCGCATACTTCGCATGTAGCAGTATGCTCTTTACCACCTAAAAGGTTCGAAATCATATCCTTTGCAGTTTGCATGATGTCCTCAATTCTTTTTTGTTAAATTACTTTATGCCCAATGTCCTTCGACTGCACTCCTCAGCTTGCAATCGTCGCTCCGCTCACATCGTCCCGATGTCTTCGGGAGGACGTAGTTCGTCTATCGCAGAGGTCTCGTCACCCGGCGAGGGGATAATCTTTCAGTTCTTCAACTGAGGCTTTCTTCACTCGAAGATGAACCTCTTCTTCGCGCACGTACTTCACCCAATTGATGGGGATGAGTTTTGTTTCCTTTGGCAGTATGCCTTTGGAAACAACCAGGTGCGTGATTTGATCTACCGGGGAATCAGCAACGATGCGTTCCACATGGCCGACATTCTTCCCTTCGGAAGTAATAACCTTGGCGCCTTCTTTCAGGGCGACAGTCCCTTCCGGGATGTTATGTTCGACCCGAGTCACATATTGTTCGCTGGGCGGGTTGACCATATGCGGGCCTGCTTCAGGAAATCCGTAATTTACAGGCCGAGGTGCGTTCTCAAGCGAAAGCGGCTCGTCTATATCAGCTGTCTTTTCCGCAACCACACGCCTCTCTTCGTAAGGAAGAAAAGCATCCAGGTTTCCAGCATCCTCCCGAAGCACGATTTTGTCTTCAGTAGTGGCAACGACAAAATCGATGGGTACAACCCTGTCTTCCTTATTAAAGAGATTGCCCGTGTTGACTACGATGTCGGTGATCACCTTGGTATCAGGATTCATCACCACCCGCTCTATATGCCCAAGCTGTTGACCGTTCGCGGCGAAAACATTGGCGTTCTTTTGAAGTTGTATCTTTTTTGTTTCCATGGTTATTTTCCTTTCCTTGCCGCGAGAGCGAAGACATCAGATGCTGCTCACCCTCACGGATGCGAGAATCAGCTTCAAGATCGCATGAAGCGCAGCATTTCCTCGCGTTGTAGAAGCGTGCTAAACTTCAAGAGTCAAAGAGCCCTGCAGCCCTTGTTACTTCATTGTAGAGTGCGACTCCTGAGTATGGTATTAACGATCAGTTAGCACAAATTAAGAAACTTTTATTAATAGTCTCATACTTGGAAAAACAAGCGTTTTTAAAAGTTTGAAACCGCATATATGTCCCCAATAAGAATGTGCGTGGATGAATGTGGTCTGTGTTCCCACAGACCACATTCATTTATATTGAGCAAACACGCAGAGACAAACTATAGCTCAGGAACAGCAGGCTCAGAGACGCTCTGCAAGATTTCGCCTGAAAGAGTCTTTGTGCCATTCGTCGCCACGTCGCCCAATGAGACGACACCGACCATACGTTTATCGCGATTCAAAACGACCAACCGACGAATCTGATTATCTTCCATCACCTTGGCGGCTTCACGGATGTCCTGGTCTTCGTAACAGCACATCACGGGGGAGGTCATCAGATCATTGCTGATGGTTGCGTTCGGGTTTTTCCCTTCAGCCAATGCGCGAATGGCAAGATCGCGGTCACTCACTACACCGAGTAGACGATCACCATCACATACAGGCAGAATGCCTATATCATTGTCACGCATTTTACGGGCCGCGGTTTGCAGGGAATCCTGCGGGCTAATGGTCTCAACTTCACGAGTCATGATCTCTTTTAGTTTTTTCATATCGAACTCCTTTTTTGTTTATTTAACCTAAGCTACTACCCTACTCTCGTTGTGTCATGCTGAAGGCACACTTCGCCCCGAAGCATCTTTAACGCTATAAACGCAGACCCTTCGGTCGCGGAGAACGCACTCCCTCACATCGTCCCGATGTCCTTCGGGAGGGTGACACGCTCTTTTTATACAAGGTAGGCACTTGGATTATTTATGCCGGGCAGTTTGTGCCTTTTTGATGTTTTCGCGGCGCGCCCGCAGTTGAGCTGGGGTTTGCTGCGGACGCTTGGTTCCATCTGTAGGCGGCTTGGCTTTAAACCGATCTCCGCTCACATGGACCGGCTGTACACCCAATGCTTGATTACATCTCTGGCGCCTTTCGTATCAGGGACGAGTCGATCACCACGAACGTGGGCATCATCTTTGGCTATCAGCCATTTGACAGTAGCCCAGGAACCGCTCGCGCGTTTGCCAGCCACTCTTTGGATATGGCCGCGCTTGCCCACATCCTGTGTGCGAAAAGTGATAAAACCCGTCTTTGGAAGTACTTCAACGTGGTAGTAGTTTCCTTTTCCAGTGCTGCCTGGTTTCTGACGAGTCTGGCCACTGGTTTGTAGTTGAGTCATTTGACTACCTCCTTATCTGAGCTTGAGACATCGGCCAATGCATCGACCGCAACTTTTTCGACTTTAAGCTCAACCTGCTCTTCATTCATATCCTTGACCCAGAACATAGGTATGAGCTTCATACTTTTATTGAACATGCCGCCTACCGAGATGAGCAGATGGGTCATCTGCTGCCTTGGGGTCCTGGTGAAAACACGCTCCACATTGCCAACATGCTTCTCATCAACACTCATGACTTTGGCACCTTCTTTCATCGCAACCGTTCCTTGCGGGATGTTTTGATTGATCCTGGTCGAAAATTTTTCGCCGATGGTGGCCTGTGAGGGTATTCCAAATACTGGAGAGCCATAGGATGCAGGCTGAATATTCTCATCAAGCGAAACTTCGCCATCATCTTCAGCCTCTACAATCTGTTCCTCTTCAAAAGGAGGAAAAGCCTCCAACTCATCTGCTTCTTCACGAAGAAGGATTTCATCTCCATTTGCCTCAGCGACAAATGCGATCGGGACGACCCTATCTTCCCTGTTGAAGAGGGTACCGGTTTGGATCACGATATCAGTTACCACCCTGGTTTCGGGGTCCAGCACGACGCGGTTAAGATACCCAACCGGCTGACCATATGCAGCAATGACATTCGCATTTCTTTGAAGTTGGTTCTTTGTTTCCATGGTGATATTCCTTTCTTTGCGGTGAGAGTGAACAAACTAGCAGACACTCTCATGAACGCAAGAGATTCGTATCGAAGGCCGCATAACATGAATCAGTTCATCGCAGTGTTCTGCGATGATGCAACCCTCGTCTATTCATTGTAAAATGCGAACCCTGAGTATGATATTAATCAGCAGTGAGCACAGATTAAGAAATCTATATTAAGAGTCTCAGAATTAGAAAAATTAGGCTGGCTGGAAGATGCAAATTCGTATATACGTACCCCCAACTATCAACCACTACGATGCAAGCGAATTGACAGTATGAGTTAAGCCTGGGTTGTGAGGGAGTTAAAGATAAATTAACCTAAGTTGCTGCCTTGAAATACTAAGAAACGTGTCACCCTGAGGGAGCGTGTTTTCCGCGACTGAAGGGTCTCTGTTCATGGTGTCAGAGATGCTTCGGGGCGAAGAACGCCCCTCAGCATGACACAGTGGGAATATGGTGGCAACTTGCGTTAAATTAAATTTTGATTCCTGCCATCAAGCCTGTATAATATGGGCAGTCATCATTGGTCATCAAAAAGGAGATCTCATGGAAATCAAAGTATCAACCGAAAATGCGCGCGTGCCTGTTACTGTCATTCACCTTGACGGCAATCTTGATGCGGCCACCAGCAATGAATTCCTTAAAAAAGCGAAGGAAGTGATCGAAGGCGGTGCGCGGTACATTCTTGTCGATCTGGCGCATACACCCTACGTCAGCAGCGCAGGCTTCCGCGTTATCCATCAAATGTTCAAGGACCTAAACGCCGTTCACCCGGATGCCAACCTAAGTGAAGAAGATATGAAAAAAGGCATCAACGCTGGTTCCTATAAATCCCCTTACCTAAAACTCGTAAATCTCTCGAGCGATACAAGAGCGGTTTTTACGACAACCGGCTTTGATATGTATATTGAAGACTACGACAATCTGAAAACAGCCATCGCATCTTTCTAAGCATCCCATTCCACTTTTAAAACAAACTCACCCCGAATGATTAATTTCGGGGTGAGTCATATTTTTATCGGCTTTATTATTTGAGCCTTATACCTTATTCCTGTACACATCATGGCGTTCTTCCATGCCATGGCCTCCATGCTGGTTGGCACAATGCGTAGAGCAATAGAAGACATCATCAGCTTTGATCCCATGCCCGAGAATACGGCAACCGCAATGGGCGCAGGTGGGTGCGAGAGCATGTATAGCGCACTCGAAACTGTCAAAGATATGCACATCGCCGCCATCCATCCGCACCTCGAAGCATTTGTCGTACTGGTTACCACAGACTTCACAGACCCTTTGCTCTCTCTGGGTCTCAGTAGACTTCCTATGTTCCAGATCTTTTATTATGTTCATTGGTGTGAAAATTTCCTATTCGTCAACATGAAAGTCTTCCAATTTTTCAACTGAATCTTTTTTCACTCGCAAGTGAATTTTTTCCTGGTCAAACATCTTCACCCAATCGGCGGGGATGAGTTTTGCCTGTTTCATAAGTAATCCTCTGGAAACAAGCAAATCTGTGGCGCGATGCAGCACAGGGTCGGCAAGGACTCGTTCCACAATACCTATCTCTTCTCCATCTAGATCAATGACTTTGGCGCCCTCTTTCTCTTTCATGGCGACTGTTCCCTGCCGTATGTTCTGCTGATCCGGAGGGATCAACTCCTGGCCGGGGGTCGTGCGGGGTACTGGCATGGCAGCTGCAGGTATAGGCGGGCGAAGAGTTGCAGCCAATGGGTCATTGAATTGGTCATTGATGGCAGGCGGCACATCTGCGTAATCACTGGCATCCACGGGAAGTTTCTCCTCGAAAATAGAAAAGGACTCCAGATCGCCTGCGTCTTCTCGAAGGGTGATCTCATTATCCGTTGTGCCAGCAATAAAGGTGATCGGTACCACCCGCTCATGTTCCTTGTCCTTGACCGGGAGATTGCCGTTACAAATCACGATTTGGGTGATGACCTTCGTTTCAGGGTTCAGCACCACTCTATCCAGGTGACCAACCAATTCACCGCTTGCGGCAATCACATTCGCATCCTTTTGAAGTTTGATTTTTGTTTTCATTGCGATCTTCCTTTCTTTCACGGAAAGTACCTATTGTTCAGCGTTGATTATGAAACTGCGAGACGCAACAATCCCAGTTTGTTATTGCATTGAGACCTTATCATTTAATTGTAGGTTTTTCTCCCTAAGTGTGACATTAAGCCCGCGTTAGCTCAGGTTTAGAAATTAACCAATGTAAGCGTCAGGATGATCTACCTCGACCTCATCGAACACCGCAAAGCTGCGCTTCATGTAAATTAACGGGGTGTATAATTGCTTTAAAAGGTAAACATCGATGCCAGAAATTTCCCGTTTCTTCGGTATTATCATCACTATGTACTATAGCGATCATCAACCGCCGCATTTCCATGTTAGATATGGAGACAGCAAAGCGCAAGTGACCATTGAGGGCATTTCCATTTTGAACGGCAAACTACCCGCTCGCGTTTTTGGGCTTGTAGCAGAATGGGCAATGGAACACCAAAATGAACTGCGCGAAGATTGGAAACTGGTACAAAATGAGACTCCCCCAAATAAGATTGACCCGTTGGAGTAAACCCTATGCTAAAAGATATTGTAAAAGTCAAACCGTTAAAAGACTTTCACCTGCATTTGGAATTTGAAGACGGTGCAAAAGGTGAAGTGGACATTCGCAAACTGATCAAATTCAGGGGCGTATTCGAGCCGCTGAAGGACGAAACTTTCTTCGCCAAAGTGGACGTCAACCCCGAATGGGGAACTATCTTCTGGCCCAACGGCGCTGACCTTGATCCTGATGTGTTGTACAGTATGGTGACGGGCGAAGAAATTAAAATTCCAACATCCATCTCAGGCTAACCCATAAAATCCCCGAGTTCTTGAAGAACTCGGGGATTTAAGTTAGGTAAAACACCAACCAAAGAGGGCCAACACCATGAAAGTCTTTCTCTCCTCCACCTACCTTGACTTGATCGAACATCGTAAAGCTGCACAGACAGATGGAGAGTAATTGACATCCTTTGACAGACTTCAGTCAGAATTTGAAACATATGATATGAGAAACTTTCATCTGTCTGATGAAAGTTGTATTTTATAAGTCAAAGGAGAAAATCCCATGAAGGTAAAATTGATCCTGCCTGCGCTTACGGAAGCAAAAAGTCCATTCTTTAGGCCGATAAAATATTCACTATTTCCCCCGCTTGGACTCGCAACACTAGCATCTTACTTAGACCCAAATGATGAGGTCACGTTGCAGGATGAACATGTTGAAACCCTCGATCTAACAGACGAACCAGATATTGTTATCATTCAAGTCTACATCACATCAGCGTATCGAGCGTACGAAATTGCTAACCATTATCGTGCGAAGGGAGCATATATTTGTCTTGGTGGTCTTCACGTCACATCCCTTCCAGAGGAGGCTGCCAGGCATGCAGATACAATATTCACTGGTCCAGGCGAAGATATCTGGCCCGAATTCCTGTTGGATTTTCGCGCAAACCGTCCACACAAAAGATATAACTCGACAAACCGCACATTGGCAAATCTTCCGCTGCCTCGGCGTGATCTGATCAAACGAAATCTATATCTCGTCCCAAACTCCATCGTGGTTTCCCGTGGCTGTCCCCATGTCTGCGATTTTTGTTATAAGGAGGCATTCTTTGAAGGAGGAAAATCCTTTTACACATTAACCGTTGACCGAGCCTTGAACGAGATTGAAGAACTCCCTGGAAAACATCTGTATTTTCTCGATGATCACCTGTTTGGAAATCCTCACTTTGCAGGCGATCTTTTTGATGGAATGATCGGCATGGGGCGGCTATGGCAGGCGGCGGGCACGGTTCAATCTGTCCTCAAATCTGGCTTACTCGAAAAAGCCGTTGCCAGCGGACTGCGAAGTCTATTTGTCGGTTTTGAAACACTTAATCCAACCAATCTTATACAACAGCATAAATACCAAAATCTCAATCGGGATTATTCCACTGCCATCAAACGATTACACGATCTTGGAGTTATGGTCAATGCCAGCTTTGTGTTCGGAATGGACGATGATGACGAGAGCGTCTTCGACAGAACTGTGGATTGGGCCATCGAGCAAGGTATTGAAACCGCCACCTTTCATATATTGACCCCCTATCCATCCACTGCGCTATATAAAAGAATGGAGGCAGAAGGGCGTCTTACATCGTCCAATTGGGATCTATTTGACACAAGGCACACAGTTTTCAGGCCGAAGCGCCTTACTCCTGAGGCACTGGAAAGAGGATATTGGCGGGCCTATAGTGAGTTTTATCTTTGGAGCAATATTATCCAAGCATCAAAGGCACATGATGGATTTACGAATCAACTTAGGCACATCGCGTATGCTGGCGGATGGAAAAAATTCGAACCGATGTGGGATTGGGTCATTCGTGCGAAAAGAGTTACAACGTTGCTACCCGTTCTAGAAAAAACCTTACAAGGCTTTCCATCAAATTTCATAAACAGAGATGGTCGGATCGACGCTAATTCTGCAATATCAAAACAAACACCTCTCAATCGGAAACATACTCTATAGCCATGGACATCCGAAGTCTTAAAGACTTCGGATGTCTGATATATACAAAGCACCGAATTCCCACATTCTTTACCGACAAATGACAAATGCAGGGCAAAACAGGTCAGATGACCATTCCCACAGACTCTCATGCGTCTACAGTTTTGGCATCCCAAAGGAGTCTATTATCCATCTATCCCCCCGAATCGTTTCGCATCAAAGGTCACGCTTGAAGCGTGACAAAGAGAATAAAGATGACAAGTCACGTTCAAAACGTGATCTGCTCGAAGAAGCCTTATCCCTGTCCCGCCGCGCTGTCGAGATTTTCACGCGCCTGCGTCATCCAGATTTGCAGTACGCGCAGGAAACGCTGGCGGAGATAGAAGCAGCACTAAAAAGTAAAGTAATCCGTTGGTTGAGTAGGGCGAGTGCTTTTCTCGCCCGTATCGAAACCAACAAGTGACATGCAAACATAGAATTTCCTGCAAGAATGGTGGTTTCGATACGCCACTCGCTA